>NZ_JBRRBO010000001.1:0-270920 GCF_056756175.1 Stenotrophomonas sp. STEN240
GGGCATCTGTCCGTCCACTGGCTTCGCGGCTGACGCCGCTCCTACAACCAAGGGCGGGCAGCGCTGCAGCGCGCCAAGGCGTAAAATGGGCGGCTGAACCCCCGCCAGCCTTCAGCAAGCGAGCAAGCCCGTGACATCGATCAAGCAGGAAGACCTCATCCAGTCCGTCGCCGACGCGCTGCAGTACATCTCGTACTACCACCCGGCCGACTACATCAAGAATCTCTCTGCCGCCTATGAGCGCGAAGAGTCGCCGGCGGCCAAAGAGGCCATCGCACAGATCCTGATCAACTCGCGCATGTGCGCCGAAGGCCACCGGCCGATCTGCCAGGACACCGGCATCGTCACCGTGTTCCTGGAAATCGGCATGAACGTGCGTTGGGACGACGCCACCATGGGCGTGGAGGACATGGCCAATGAAGGCATCCGCCGCGCCTACGCCTACCCGGACAACAAGCTGCGCGCCTCGGTGCTGGCTGACCCGGCCGGCAAGCGCACCAATACCAAGGACAACACCCCGGGCGTGGTCAACGTCAAGGTCGTGCCGGGCAATACGGTCGACGTGATTGTTGCCGCCAAGGGCGGTGGTTCCGAGGCCAAGAGCAAGTTCGCCATGCTCAACCCGTCCGATTCCATCGTTGATTGGGTGCTCAAGACCGTGCCGACCATGGGCGCTGGCTGGTGCCCGCCGGGCATGCTCGGTATCGGCATCGGCGGCACCGCCGAGAAGGCGATGCTGCTGGCCAAGGAATCGCTGATGGAGCCGATCGACATCACCGATCTGCAGGCCCGTGGCGCCTCCAACCGTGCCGAAGAGCTGCGCCTGGAGCTGTACGAAAAGGTCAACGCCTTGGGCATCGGCGCACAGGGCCTGGGTGGCCTGACCACGGTGCTCGACATCAAGGTCAAGGATTTCCCGACCCACGCCGCCAACCTGCCGGTTGCGATGATCCCGAACTGCGCTGCCACCCGCCATGCCCACTTCACCCTGGACGGCAGCGGCCCGGTGATGCTGGACCCGCCGTCGCTGGAAGACTGGCCCAAGCTGACCTACGACTCGTCCAAGGGCACCCGCGTCGACCTGGACAATATCACCCCGGAAGAAGTGGCTGCATGGAAGCCGGGCCAGACCCTGCTGCTCAACGGCAAGCTGCTGACCGGTCGCGACGCCGCGCACAAGCGCATGGTCGAGATGCTCAACAACGGTGAGCAGTTGCCGGTGGATCTGAAGGGTCGCTTCATCTACTACGTCGGCCCGGTCGATCCGGTGCGTGACGAAGTGGTGGGCCCGGCCGGCCCGACCACGGCTACCCGCATGGACAAGTTCACCCGCCAGATTCTGGAGCAGACCGGCCTGCTGGGCATGGTCGGCAAGGCCGAACGCGGCCCGGCTGCGATCGAGGCGATCCGTGACAACAAGTCGGCGTATCTGATGGCCGTGGGTGGTTCGGCCTACCTGGTGTCCAAGGCGATCAAGGCCTCCAAGGTGGTTGGCTTCGCTGACCTCGGCATGGAAGCAATCTACGAGTTCACCGTGCAGGACATGCCGGTGACCGTTGCGGTGGATTCCACCGGCGAGTCGGTGCACAAGACTGGCCCGCGCGAATGGCAGGCGCGTATCGGCAAGATTCCGGTGATCGTGGAATAAGCCAGCACATTCCTCGACGAGGGATGGCAATGAGACAGCCCGGGCGTATGCTCGGGCTGTTTTCATTTCGGGATAGCGGACATGCATACACGGATGTGGGCAGGCTTGGCAGCTGTACTGCTGGCGATGGCTGGCTGTTCCAGCGGAGGTGGCTGGCGCGAGCCGCCGCGCAATGACCCCGCCGCCTGCGTGAGTTATTGCCAGACCACCTACCAGCGCTGCACGGCGAATCCGGGCAACTACGGCGACTGCGGTGAGGCGAACAAAAACAACCAATGCGACAAGATCAGCAATCCTGAACTCCGCGGCGCCTGCCAGACCTCACAGGCGTTCTGCCAGAACCGCTCGGCCGCGTCGGTATGCGGTGATCGTCTGAACAGTTGCATGGCCAGCTGCAACTGAATCCGAGGATTCAAGTCGCTGCTGCGTAGAGCAGAGCCTGTGTCCCCCGCAGCATGGTCGATACGGCCCCTGCCGAGCATGGCTCGGCACTACCTGCTCCCTCCCTTTGCCGCAGGCAAGGGGAGGGTTGGGGAGGGGTGCTTTCGGCCTTAGCTGCTGTTGTTGCTTCACTGGCTTTGCGGCTTGCTTAACTCCTGCAGCTTGGTCGATACGGCCCCTGCCGAGCATGGCTCGGCACTACCTGTTCTCCCAGCCGCCGAAACGGCGCGGTTAGAATGCCGCTTCACTCGCCGGGAAATCAGCGCATGTCAGTTGTCCTGTATGGATCGCAAAGTACCGCTTCATTGGTCGTGCATTGGTTGTTGATCGAACTCGGTATCGAGCACGAACTGCGGCAGTTGGATTTCGAACGCGATGAGCAGAAATCGCCGGCGTTCCTGGCGATCAATCCGGCCGGTCGCGTGCCGGCGCTGATCATCGATGGCCAGGTGTTGACGGAGTCTGCTGCCATTGCCATGCAGTTGGCCGACCTGTACCCGCAAGCCGGTTTCGCGCCTGCGACAGCCAGCCGTGCGCGCGGCGATTACTACCGCTGGATCTGCTTCTGTGTGTACACGCTGATGCCGGCGTATCGCAGCTGGTTCTACCCGGACGAACCGGCCGGGCCGGCAAGCGCGGCCGAGGTCAAGCAGCGTGCCCGCGTACAACTGGAAACGGCGTGGCAGCGGGCGGCCGACCACCTCGCGGCGCATGGCCCCTACATGCTCGGTGAACAACTGTCGGTGGTGGATTTCATGCTGACCATGTTGATGCGCTGGAGCCGCAACATGCCACGCCCGACCGACAGCTGGCCGGTGCTCGCTGCGCATGCCGCCCGCATGAAGGCGCGGCCCGCGTTTGCCGAGGTGTACCGGCGTGAGGGAATCAACGACTGGTTGTGAGCATGCGCAGCGGTTGCCTGCATGCAAGCCGAGCTTCGCGGCGTGCGCCGCTCCTTCAAAAAGCGGAAGCCGGGACGATTCAATCCACGTGATCGTCGAACTTGCGCCCGCCCTGGAATGGCATCAAGTGTTGTTTGACGATGCCGTTGGGCACGGTTTCCAGCTTCATGACGCCGTATTCCTGCGGCCACTGCGCCTGATCGCGCGGTAGCTTGAAGGTGCCCATCAGCATGTCCACCAGCGGCAGGTGGATGGCGTAGTTGACGTCGATGTAGTCCTGCTGCCGCGCATGATGCCAGTGGTGATAACGCGGCAGCACCAGCAGGTATTCGAGCCAGCCGAAGCGGATGCCCAGATTGGCGTGGGCCAACACAGCCTGCAGGCCAACCAGGATCACATAGGCGTTTACCGCCGGGGTCGAGAAACCCAGGATCAGCAAGGGCAGCAGCACCGCGCTGCGGGTCAGTACGATCTCGACGAAATGCACGCGTGAGCCGGCCAGCCAGTCCATGTGCCGGCTGGAATGATGCACCGCGTGGAAGCGCCAGAGCCAGGGGATGTTGTGGTAAGTGCGATGCAGCAGCGCCTGCGCCATATCCGCTACGAAAACCGCAATCAGGAACTGGGCCCAGACCGGCAGCGATTGGATGGCCTGTTTCAGCGAGGGAAAGGCGGCCAACCCGGCAATCGTCGAGGTGGAGGCGGTGACCAGGATCAGGATGAACTGCACCAGCACGTGGCTCATGAAGAAGTAGGCCACGTCGGTGCGCCAGCCCGGCCGCAGCGGCGACAGTTCGCGTTTGCCGAGGTAGCGCTCCAGCGGCACGAACACCAGCGCCGAGAAGAACAGCGACAGCACGAACCAGTCCAGCCCCAGCGAGTAAGGTGTCTGCCCGATGGCATCGAACTGCACGTTGCTGCCGCCGAGCAGGACCGCCAGCGTGGCGCTGCCAACCCCGAGGGTGGCGATGCGTTTGTTGCGATCACGCAGGATCGCCAGCGTACCCATGATGAAGGCGGTGGCCAGGCCGATCAGCAGCAGGTGGCGGGCAAACTGTTCGTTGTAGACCGCGCGGAATTCCCGGCTGGTCAGCAGCTCGGGAAAGTGGAAGCAGGCAACCGCAAGCAGGCTCAGTACCCCGAGCAGCGCAGAACCATAGGCAAAGAATGAGCGGCGGGTACGGGCCATTGTGGACTTCCTGTCGTATAGCGGCCGATTCTGCCTGCGTCCGCTGAATGGTGGAAGTGGGGCGGTGCTGCACTTCACGCGGGCTGGGCAGCCCCGGCGTTAGGCTTGCAGGCAGTGGGCATGCGCTGGGCGTCAGGCCGGCATGCCGGGATTTGTCTGGAGTTGATGGATGAGCGGATTGAGCGTTCCGGTAAGTGCGAATGACCATGTCCAGGGGCGGTTGGATGCAGCCGTGGTGTTGGTGGAATACGCCGACTACCAATGCCCTTATTGCGGCGAGGCGTTCTCGCTGGTCCAGCGTTTGCAGCAGCGCTTCGGCGAGCAGCTATGCCTGGTGTTCCGCAACTTTCCGCTGGTGCAGTCGCACCCGCAGGCGCTGCCAGCGGCGATCACTGCCGAGTACGCCGCTGCCCACGGCAAGTTCTGGGAGGCGCACGATGCGCTGTTCCGCAGCCAGCAGCAGCTGGGCGAGGTGGTGTACCGCGAGTTGATGCGGGAGCTGGGCCTGCCTGAGGAAGGCCTGGCGGCGGCGATGGATGACAACCACAACCTGGCACGCATCCAGAGCGATATCGAGAGCGGCGTGCGCAGTGGGGTGACCGGTACGCCGGCGTTCTTCATCAACGGCCAGTTGTTCCAGCCGCGGCAGAGTTTTGAAGAACTCTACGATGCGATCGTGCAGGCCATTGCCGGAAAGCAATGAGTGGCCCTGCCGCAGCGGGTGCTGCGGCAAGGCGCTGGTTTGCGTCCCGCTGCTTCAGCTGATCAGTGCGAGCACGGTTTCCGGTGGCCGGCATAACGCTGTGCCTTTTGCGGTACGTACGATGGGGCGGTTGATCAGGGCAGGGTGCCGGCTCATCGCCTCGATCAGCGCGGCCTCGTCATCGAGTTTGCTGGCCAGGCCCAGTTCCGAGTAAGCGGCCTCCTTGCTGCGCAGCAGGTCACGCGCAGGCATGCCCATGGCATCGAGCAGCTCACGCAGCTGCGCCGGGGAGGGCGGCGTGTCCAGGTAGTTGATCACCTCGGTCTCGACGCCCGCCTCCTGCAACAAGGCCAGAGCGCCGCGCGAATTGGAACAGCGGTTGTTGTGCCAGATGGTCGCCTGCATGGCTTAGAACCACTCCAGCAGCGAGACGCCGACGCCGATGTAGGTGGCACGGTGGTTGTAGTCGATCATGCTCTCGCCGTAGCCATCAAATACCTGCACATGGCCGCGCAACAGGTTGTTGATCGGGAAGCCGTAGTCCATCTGCAGCGAGCCATGCGCGCGGTCGCCGCTGCGCAGTGAGTGGCGGCCGGTGATGGCCAGCTCGTGACCATTGCGGTTGTAGACCAGGGTGGCGTCGCCGCGGCCCATGTAATCCTCGATATCGGGATTGTTGTCGTCGCGCCGCCCTTCCGGGATGCGGTACCAGGGCCGCAGCATGATGGCCCAGTTTTCGCGGTCCAGGCCAACATTCATCACCACCCGGTTCCAGCTGCGCGACAGCGGGTCGCTGCGGCCATTGGACTGATGGTTGAGGCTGACGCCGGTCATGCGGCCGTTCCACCCGAACAGCGAATAGCCGTTGCGGAAGGTCAGCATCACTTCCGGCTCGTAGTTGGTCTCGCGGAAGGGGCGCGACAGCTCACTGTTGTAAGACTGCCAGCGCGAGCTCTGGGTATAGCCCACCCAGATGTCGCCGTTGTCGCCGAACAGGTTCTCGGCCACCTTGGTCTTGAAGCTGAGCTGGAACTTCAGCTCGGTGCTGTCCAGTTGTTCGGACTCGGTGACCGTGTTGTTGGGGTTGGGCGAATGCGGCATTTCATTCGGCTTGCTGCTCCAGAACGCGGGCAGCAGGTACACCGGCTTGTAGGCGCGCAGCTGGTACAGGCCCAGCTTGGAGTCCTTGGCCAGCTCCCAGCGGCTGTCCAGCAGCGAGCCACGGCCGGCATTGGCGGCGGCCGAGGCCAGTTCGTCATGGGCGAACAGCTCGTTGCGGCGTGGCACGGGCTCGTCCAGTTCCTTGGCGGTGGCCTTGGCCTCCTTGCGCGCCTGCTGGGCTGCAGCGGCGGCGGCATCGGCGGCGCGGGTGTCCGGCGCGGTGCGGCCGAGCGCGTTGTCATAGCAGGCCAGGCGGGCGACATCGGTCTCCAGTGCGAAGCAGGCCTGTGGCGAAGCTGGGGTCGTCAACGACTCCTGGGCGTAGATGGAGGCGCTGGCGCCGCTCAGGATGAGCAGCAAGGCAGCAGGAAGGGCTCGGGTATGCATAGGTTCCATCCGGTCGCGGTGGGGTGGCCGGGCCAGGGCAATCACGGGGTGTGGCCCATCGGCGTCAGTGACAAGCTTTGGATTGTCGGTGATTCGCCTGTCCAGAGGGAGTCAAGGCGCCATTCAGAAAAACCACGCCAGGGCGAATACGCCCACCATGGTGATGGCCAGGCCGAGCTTGAGTGCAACGCCCAGGACGATGCCCAGCCAGGTGCCGAAGCCGACCTTGGTGGCCTGGCCAAGCTGGCGGCCGTGCAGGTATTCGCCGGCCAGCGCGCCAATGAACGGGCCCACGAACAGGCCGATGGGCATGAAGAACAGGCCCGCAACGGTGCCGATGGCCGAGCCGATCAGGGCCAGCTTGCTGGCGCCGACCTTCTTGGCGCCGGCAATCGTGGAAATCACGTCCACGACAATGGAAATGACCGTGAGCACGCCCAGTACCACCAGCGGCAGCCAGCCAACCCGGTTGAAGCCGTCACCCCAGGCCGCCAGCAGCAGGCCGACGAAAACCAGCGGTACCCCTGGCAGCGCGGGCAGGATGATGCCGGCTATGCCGACCAGGACCAGCAGGGCGCCGACCAGGTAGAAGATGAATGAATAGTCCATATGTATTCTGAAGGGGGTCCAATAGGGGTTGACTTTAGCTTGTTACGCGGTGTTGCAATTTGATTTGGCCCGAGTTAAGTTGCAGCCGCTGAGCTTGGCAAGGTCACCGTGAATCGTGGCCTGATGGGTAGATCTAAGGATTTGCTACATCGTTGCACCTCGCTTCCTCCTTGCAACCAGCCGCCTTACCGGGCGTAACCATCAAACGAGAGAGTTACAGGGAGTTGTCGAGATGTCTGATCGCGAAACCGGTACCGTCAAGTGGTTCAACGACGCCAAGGGCTTCGGCTTCATCAGCCGTGAAAATGGTGAGGACGTGTTTGTACACTTCCGCGCCATCCAGACCCAGGGCTTCAAAAGTCTGAAGGAAGGCCAGCAGGTCACCTTCACCGTCGTGCAGGGCCAGAAGGGCCTGCAGGCTGACGCCGTACAACCGGTCTGATCCGGCCGGCCGTCCAGCCAAAAAAAGGCCCGCGCAAGCGGGCCTTTTTTCAAGCATGACGCTGGCAGCTCAGCGGATCACCACGCGGCCATTGACCACGCGCACATAGGTGTTCTCGCGGATGCCGCCCAGGTCCTTCTGGTTGACCACGATCACGCGGCCATCGTCCATGCGCACCTGGATGTCATAGGAGTTGCCGGTGACGTTCTGCTGGATCTTGTTACCGGCCAGGGCACCACCCACGGCACCCGCGACGGAGGCGATGTTCTGGTTGCCCTTGCTGCCGCCGGTCTTGTCGGAGATTTCATGGCCGGCTACAGCGCCGACGATGCCACCCAGAATCGCGCCGGTTGCACTGGGTGCGGTGCGGCCCGAAGCGACGGTGTCGATGCGGGTAACGATGCCGCAATCGGTGCAACGGTTCTGGTTGTAGTTACCGTTGTTGTTGCTGCCGTAGTTGCCACCATTGTTGTAGCTGCCACCGTAACCGGGCGACGTGGCGCAACCGGCCAGCGCCAGACTGGCAATTGCGCCTGCAGCGATCAGTTGGATCTTCATGGTGTCTCTCCTTGCCAGATGGGGAATTGGGTACACGTGCGTGACCTGCGGCGAAGATCGTGCGGTTTTACATGTGAATGGAGGGCCAATCAGGTGTGAAGACCATGCTTACCTAGTTGAAGCAGTGCTTACTTACTTGAAATCCTGATGGCAGGACTTGCAGTCGCTGCCGATTTTTTGCACCGCAGCAGCCAGCGCTGCGCAATCTGCCGGTGGTTTGGCAAGCGCGTCATTCAAGGTGGCACGGAAGCGGCTGGCGTGTTGCTGGAAGCGCTCGTCATCACGCAGGCCGGGGAAGGCGGTTTCCAGATCGTTGGCCAGGGCGCGCAGGGTCTGCAGGCGCGGCGTGGTGTCGGCGACGCTGCAGCGGTTCTGCTTCTGGCTCTCGCCGAGCAGCTGGGCCTGCTTGGCCATCACCGTCATCAGGCTGTCCGGGAAATGATCCTGGCGGGCCTGCAGGGCGCGCATGCCCATCACCGTGGCGATCACACCGATCAACAGGCCGGCGATCAGGACGAACAGATAGCGCGAAGCGGTGGAGGGTTTACGAACGGGTGCGGGGTCGGACATTGCGTTGGCTCCGGGCTACATGGCAAAGGGCGGCGACTGGCCCCCATTATGCAGGGCCCCAGGCGATAACCGCGTCATGATGGCGGCAACGCGGTTGAGCCCGCTGGCAGCGGCTCGCGGCGGAGCGGGGCAGGCCGTAAAATGCGCCGATGAAAGAAGAATTGCGTGAGCGCTTTGCCGGCATCGACCGGCTTTACGGGGCAGGTAGCATTGCCCACCTGAGCGGTTGCAAGGTCGCCGTGGTCGGGATGGGCGGGGTGGGCTCGTGGGTAGTGGAGGCATTGGTACGCTCGGCCGTCGGCCAGCTCTGCCTGATCGACGCCGATGACATCTGTGTTTCCAATACCAACCGCCAGTTGCCGGCGATGGCCGGGCAGTACGGGCGCAACAAGGCCTTGGCGATGACCGAGCGCTGCCGTGCGATCAACCCGGATGTGCAGGTCGAGGCGGTGGAGGCCTTCCTGACCACCGGCAACATGGCCGAGTTGCTGGACCGTGGCTTCGACCTGGTGATCGATGCCTGCGACAGCTTCCGGGTGAAGGTGGAAACCATTGCCTGGTGCCGGCGCCGCAAGCTGCCGCTGATCACCGTCGGCGCGGCTGGCGGGCGTACCGATCCGACCCTGGTGCGGGTGCGTGATGTGTCGCGTACCGAGCACGACGCGATGATGGCGTTGATCCGCAAGAAGCTGCGCAGTGATTTCAATTTCCCGAAGAACGCGCAGCGCTACTTTGGCGTGCCGGCGATTTATTCACTGGAAAATGTGAAGTACCCGCAGGCCGATGGCAGTGTCTGCGGCCTGCGGCCAAACCTGGGCCCGGACGAGGCCCTGAAGCTGGATTGCGGCGGCGGCCTGGGCGCAGCCACCCACATCACCGGCGCGTTTGCGTTCGTGGCGGTAGGCAAGGCGTTGGAGATGCTGCTCAAGAAGCGCGCATAGAAAATGTGATTGCGTTTGGATTGTAGGAGCGGCGTCAGCCGCGAAGCCGGCGATCTATCCGCCAAGCGAAGGCCGGTAACCCCAGGGATGCTGCAATTCCATAACTGCGGTGGGCTGAGCCACTACGAGCTTCGCGGCTGACGCCGCTCCTACAAGCGGCGGGCGACACTACTGCAGCTTGAACAGCTGCTTCGCATTGGCCGTGGTCTGCGCGGCGATTTCCGCTGCAGCTTGTTGGCGCAACTCGGCAACAGTTTCGAGAATCTGCCGCAGCCGTGCCGGCTCGTTGCGCTGGCCGCGGATGCCGGCGTCCGGCTGGTCCGGGGCGTCGGTTTCCAGCAGCAGGAACTCCAGCGGCATCTTGCTGACCAGGCCGCGCAGCCGGTTGGCGCGCGGATAGGTGAGCGGGCCGCCCAGGCCGATCATGAAACCCAGGTCCCACAGCTGCCGGGCCTGCTCGGGGCTGCCGGAGAAGCTGTGCACCACGCCACTGAGCTTGCCGACCCGGCGGATGCGTTGGATCACTTCGTCCAGCGCGCGCCGGGCATGCACGATCAGCGGCAGCTGCATCTCGCGGGCGAGTTCAAGCTGGGCCTGGAAGTACAGGCGCTGCTCGGCCGGGTCGAGATTGTCGACGAAGAAATCCAGCCCGCATTCGCCGATGGCGCAGGGCGTCTCACGCTGCACCCAGTCGCGCAGCTGTTGCAGGTGTTCGGGACGGTGTTCGGGCAGAAACATCGGGTGCAGGCCGTAGGCCGGATGCAGGCCAGGCTGCGCCATGCAGACCTCGCGCAACTTGGGCCAGCCGGCGGCGGTCACCGCCGGTACGATCTGCACACCCACGCCGGCAGCGCCGGCGCGGCTGATCACCGCCTCGCGATCGCGGTCGAACTCAGCGGCATCCAGATGGCAATGGCTGTCGACCAGCAGCACGGCTCAACGCTTGCCCGGCAGGATCGGTGGTTCGACCGGGTCTTTGCGTCGCTTCCAGTTGGCAAGCAGCAAGGTGCTGAGGCCAAACAGGATCTCATCGACAAACGGAATCGGGTCAGGCAACAGCATGCTGATGACGAACAACGCACCGGTCAGCTTGAACAGCGTGGGGTAGCGCAGCTTGCGGGCCCATACCAGAAACGGCGACAACATCATGCTCGACATGGCATATCCAGATGGAGAGGGAACCAGCCAGCCCCACAGGATCCGGGCCAGCAGGGCGAATATTGCGACGAGTTGAATGATTTCGATAGGGAGGTGACAGAAATACTGGCCTCTGTTCAGCTAGCTCATGCTGGAATTCACCCAAGACAAACGCGGTCAGCCGCACGGAGACAGATCATGAAGAGCACAACCACGACCGTTTTGGTTGCCGCCGGCGCGTTGCTGGTTGGTGGCATCGCCACCGCCGCCTTCATGCAGGGCCGCGACAAGAGCAGCACTGCGCCATTGGCCGAGAGCGCCCGCCCGATGCTGGACACCTCGCCGCAGGTGGACGACGCTGCCCTCACCGGCAAGGTGGAAACCCCGGCCGAGCCGCAGTTGCAGTACGCCGACGTGCTCAAGGTTGCACCGGTGACGCAGAAGGAGCGCGTTTACGGCACGGTCACCGGCAGTGACCCGATCCGCGAAAGCTCCACCACCAGCACCCCGCATGAAGTCTGCGAGGACGTGGTGGTGCAGGAGCGTCTGCCCGAGCGCGACGGCAATGTTGGCGGCACCGTCGCGGGTGCCCTGATCGGCGGCCTGCTCGGCAACCAAGTCGGTGGCGGCAATGGCAAGAAGGCCGCAACTGCTGCCGGTGCCGTGGCCGGCGGCGTGATCGGCAACCAGGTCGACAAGCGCCACGTCGGTGGCCGCGTGGTCAACCGAACCGAGCGCCAGTGCCACACCGAGCAGCGTACGGCCGAGTCCAGCCGCATCACCGGCTACAACGTCAGCTACCGCAAGCCCGATGGCAGCACCGGCACGATGCGCATGGACAGCCGTCCGGGTGAGCGCGTATCGCTGGGCAATGCCAACCAGACCGTCGGTTACGATGTGACCTACCGTTATGAAGGTGCCGAGAAGACCGTGCGCATGCAGGACAAGCCGGCCAGCGATCGCCTGCCGGTGATCAATGGTCAGCTGGTGACGCAGACCGCGGCAATGGCGCCGGCGGACAACCGCCAGTAAGCCACGCTGCTGATTGATTTCAACGAAGGCCGGCGCAAGCCGGCCTTCTGGGTTGTTGGGCTACAGGGCTGGTGGCGGATTTATTGTTTGTGGGAGCGGCGTAAGCCGCGAAGCACGCATCCCATCAAGCGCGGCGGGTGGCCCGGTAGTGAGCGGGCAATGTCAGCTTCGCGGCTTACGCCGCTCCCACAAACAAGTGGCAGTGAGTTGGCCCAGGAAGATGCAGCGCTCCTCCCCGGTTACCGTCGGCCGTGGGTTTGACCCTTTCGGCGGCTCAGCGCAAGCTCGGCGTCTTCGTGATCCTGTTCCATTGGAGTGCCGATGAGCATTTTTGATCTTCAACTGGAAACCGAGCGCCTGTTGCTGCGGCCACCGACTGCAGCGGATTTCGACGCGTTCGCCACGTTCTGTTCCGACCCGGTGACCATGCAGCATCTGGGCGGCGTGCAGGTGCCCTCGGTGGCGTGGCGCAGCCTGGCGGCGCTGACCGGTAGCTGGCAGCTGCTCGGCTATTCGATGTTCTCGGTGATCGAAAAAAGCAGCGGGCGCTGGGTTGGCCGGGTCGGGCCCTGGCAGCCGCATGGGTGGCCGGGGACAGAAGTGGGTTGGGGCATCGCTTCGGAATTCTGGGGGCGCGGTTACGCGCCCGAGGCGGCGCGGGCGAGCATGGATTGGGCATTCGATGCGCTGGGTTGGCAGGAAGTGATTCATACGATCGTTCCGGCCAACGTCAACTCGGTAGCGGTGGCGCGCAAGCTTGGTGCGGAGCTGCTGCGCCAGGCGCGGCTGCCGGCACCGGCCGATATCGAGGTGGATGTGTGGGGGCAATCCCGGCAGGCGTGGATGGCGCGCCGCTGAGCGGGGTTTTTGCTGCGGTCGCAGCTTTACCGGAGCACCCGTGATCCGTTCAGATGGACGCTGTCGTCTGCCAGTCGGTAGCGGGGAGTGGATCGGTGAGCGTTACGGGTGCGGGGTTGCGGGTGTACGGCATGTCCACGTCGGGCAACTGCCATAAAGTCAGGTTGCTGCTGGAGCAGTTGGGCACGCGCTACGACTGGGTCGAGGTGAACAGTGCGCAAGGCCAGACCCGCACCCCCGAATTCCTCGCACTCAATCCCAACGGAAAAGTGCCGCTGGTGCAGCGCTCCGACGGGCGGGTGCTGGCCGAATCCAATGCCATCCTGTTCTGGCTGGCCGAAGGCACGCCGTTCCTGCCGGCCGATGGTTGGCAGCGGGCGCAGGCGCTGTCATGGATGTTCTTCGAACAATACAGTCACGAACCCTATATCGCCGTCGCCCGCTTTATCAGCATCTGGACGCCTGCCGACTCGGCGCGCCGCGATGAACTGCCCGGCCTGCGCGAGCGTGGCCATGCTGCCCTGGCGGTGATGGAACGCCACCTGCAGAACAATCCCTGGTTTACCGGCCCCGACTATGGCGTGGCCGATATCGCCTTGTTTGCCTATACCGCGGTCGCCGAAGACGGTGGCATCGGCCTGGCGCCGTATCCGGCCATCCAGCGCTGGCTGCAGGCGGTGCAGGCCCAGCCCGGCTTCCTGCCGATACTCGCCGCGTGACCATCCTTGCTTGACGCCTGATTCCGTCCCATCACTTGTTTGCTGTGGAGCCTGTCTGCATGTTTGCTCGTGTACCGAATCCCATCCCGGCCCGTATGAAGGGCTTGAACCGCGCCGAGATCTGCGACACCAATTTCATTGAATTCGTCAGTGCGCTGGCGCCGGGCCCGGACCAGGGCCCGCAGCCGGCGGCGCCGGTTCTGCCCGGGAGTGCATTGGATGCGCAGGGCTTCCGTGAAGTGTTCGAGTCGCAGCTGATAAGCCGACATCTGGATTTGATGGCGCGCGTGTTGCGGGTGCAGAACAAGGTCTTCTACACGATTGGCTCGTCCGGCCACGAAGGCAATGCGATGGTGGCGCGGGCTGCGCGGCACACCGATCCGGCCTTCCTGCATTACCGTTCTGGCGGCTTCATGGCCGAGCGTTTCCGCAAGTTGCCGGGCATGGACCCGGTGATGGATTCGGCACTGTCATTTGCGGCCAGCAAGGATGACCCGGCCAGCGGCGGCCGCCATAAGGTATGGGGCAGCAAGCCGTTGTGGGTGCTGCCGCAGACCTCGACCATCGCCTCGCACCTGCCCAAGGCGCTGGGCACGGCGATGGCCATTGAAGCCGGCAAACGGCTGGGGCAGGGCCTGCCGATTCCCGATGACAGCATCACCATCTGTTCCTTCGGCGATGCCTCGGCCAACCACGCTACCGCGCAGACCGCATTCAATGCCGCAGCCTGGAGCAGCTTCCAGAAGCTGCCGGCGCCGGTGCTGTTCGTCTGCGAGGACAATGGCATCGGTATTTCGGTAAAGACGCCTGCGGGCTGGATTGGTGAAAGCTTCCGGCAGCGGCCGGGGCTGGACTACTTCCAGGCCGACGGTCTGGATCTGGCCACGGGCTACGCCGACGTACAGCGCGCCGTGGAGCATTGCCGGCGTACGCGGCGGCCAACCTTCCTGCATCTGCGCACCACGCGCTTGATGGGCCATGCCGGCACCGATTTCGAGATCGAATGGCGGGCCCTGGAGGAACTGTGCGCGGTGGAAGCGGGCGATCCGCTGCTGCGCTCGGCGCAGATCGCGATCGAGTCGGGTCTGATGGACAAAACCGAGGTGCTGGCCTTGTACGAGCACACCCGCCAACGCTGCTTCGCCGCCGCCGAGGACGCCGACAAGCGCCCGCGTCTGACCGAGTTGCAGGATGTGATTGGACCGTTGGCGCCGTATACGCCGGACAAGGTGCAGGCCGAGGCGACCCGTGCGGACCATGCCGAGCGCCGTCTGCAGGTGTTCGGCAGTGAGGCCGGCCTGCCGGAGAATCAACCGGCCAAACATCTGGCCGTACAGATCAACCAGGCGCTGCACGATCTGTTCGCCAAGTATCCGGAGACCCTGCTGTTCGGCGAGGATGTGGCGCAGAAAGGCGGCGTGTACACGGTTACCAAGGGGCTGCAGAAGGCCTTCGGTCCGCGCCGGGTGTTCAATACCCTGCTCGACGAAACCATGATCCTGGGCATGGCCCAGGGCTTTGCCAACATGGGCATGTTGCCGCTGCCGGAAATCCAGTACCTGGCCTATCTGCACAACGCCATCGATCAGGTGCGCGGCGAGGCCTGCTCGCTGCAGTTCTTCTCCAATGACCAATACCGCAACCCGATGCTGATCCGCATCGCCGGGCTGGGGTACCAGAAGGGCTTTGGCGGGCATTTCCACAATGACAACTCGATCACCGCCATCCGCGATATTCCCGGGTTGGTGGTCGGCTGCCCGTCGCGCGGCGATGACGCCGCGGCAATGCTGCGTACGCTCGCCGCCCTTGCCAAGGTGGATGGGCGGGTCAGCGTGTTCCTTGAGCCGATCGCGTTGTACATGACCAAGGACCTTTACACCGCCGGTGATGGGCAGTGGTTGTTCCCGTACCCGGCGCCGGATCAGGCCTTGGTGCTGGGCGAAGGCCGGGTCTATGGCGAGGGTAATGACGACCTGCTGATCATCAGTTATGGGAATGGCGTGCCGATGGCGCTGCGCGCGACCAAGGCCATCGAGCAGCAGCATGGCTGGAAGGTACGGGTGGTGGACCTGCGCTGGCTGGTGCCGCTCAATGCCAGCTATATCGCCGCACAGGCCAAGGGGGCCAAGCGCATCATCGTGCTCGACGAAGGCCGCCACAGCGCCGGGGTGGGCGAGGGTGTGATCACTGCATTGGTGGAGGCCGGGCTTGCGCAGGTGCCGCTGCGGCGGGTAACCGGCGTGGACACCTTTACGCCTCTGGCCGGTGCAGCCTTGCTGGTGTTGCCGGGTGATGCCGATGTGGTGGCTGCAGCGGCGGAGCTGGTGTGAGCAGCTAGCACCCGATTGTAGGGGTGGCATTGGTTTGCAGCAGCGGCATTTGTTTGTAGGAGCGGCGTGAGCCGCGAAGCTGGCAATGCTGAAATCACCGGCATGCCTGTGACCTGATTGATCTGTGGCTTCGCGGCTTACGCCGCTCCTACAGCTCTGCCCCCTCCCTTTTGCGCAGCAAAGGGGAGGGTTGGGGAGGGGTTGGCTTTTGCGGTCTTCAGGCACTACCAGCTTCGCGGCTTATGCCGCTCCCACAAAAGCAGCCAAAATCGTCGTCGCCTTGCAGAAAAACAAAACCCCGCCAAGGCGGGGTTTTGTCGTCATGCATCAACAGCTCGATCAGCTATTGGCTTTCAGCTTGGCCAGGCGCAGCCAGGTGTCGACCACGGTGTCCGGGTTCAACGACACCGACTCGATGCCTTCCTGCATCAGCCATTCGGCCAGATCCGGGTGATCGGACGGGCCCTGGCCGCAGATGCCGACGTACTTGCCCTTGGCACGCGCGCTCTTGATCGCCATCGAGAGCAGCTTCTTGACTGCCGGGTTCCGCTCGTCGAACAGGTGCGCGACGATCGAGGAATCGCGGTCCAGGCCCAGGGTCAGCTGGGTCAGATCGTTGGAGCCGATCGAGAAGCCGTCGAAGATTTCCAGGAACTCATCAGCCAGCAGTGCGTTGGACGGCACTTCGCACATCATGATGATCTTCAGGCCGTTCTCGCCCTGCTTCAGGCCGTTGGCAGCGAGCACCTCGACGACCTTGCGGCCTTCTTCCAGGGTGCGAACGAACGGGATCATCACCCACAGGTTGTCCAGGCCCATTTCGTTGCGCACGCGCAACACAGCCTGGCATTCCAGTGCGAACGCCTTGGAGAAGCTCGGGTCAACGTAACGGCTGGCGCCGCGGAAGCCGATCATCGGGTTCTCCTCGTGCGGCTCGTAGTTGTTGCCGCCGATCAGGTTGGCGTACTCGTTGGACTTGAAGTCCGACAGGCGCACGATCACCGGGTTCGGTGCAACCGAGGCGGTCAGGGTGGCGATGCCTTCGGCCAGACGGTCCACGTAGAAGCTCACCGGGTCTTTGTAGCCGGCAATCTTCTCGTCGATCTTCTTCTTGGTGGCGGCATCCTGACGGTCGTATTCCAGCAGCGCATTCGGGTGAATGCCGATGTGGCTGGCGATGATCATTTCCAGACGGGCCAGGCCGATGCCGGCGTTCGGCAGCTGGCCGAAGTCGAAGGCACGTTCCGGGTTGGCCACGTTCATCATGATCTTCAACGGTGCCGGCGGCATGTTGCCCAGATCGGTGGTGGTGCGGTCGAAGGCCAGCTTGCCGGCGTAGATGAAGCCGGTGTCGCCTTCGGCGCAGCTGACGGTGACTTCCTGGCCGTCCTGGATCAGCTGGGTAGCGTTGCCCGAGCCGACCACGGCCGGCACGCCCAGCTCACGCGCGATGATCGCGGCGTGGCAGGTGCGGCCACCACGGTTGGTGACGATCGCCGACGCGCGCTTCATCACCGGCTCCCAATCGGGGTCGGTCATGTCGGCGACCAGAACGTCTCCAGGCTGCACGCGGGCCATGTCTTCCAGCGACTTGACCACGCGGGCCACGCCAGCGCCGATCTTGGCGCCAACTGCGCGCCCTTCGGCAATCACTTCACCCTTTTCCTGCAGCGCATAGCGCTCGATCTGGGTGGCCTTGGCGCGCGACTTCACGGTTTCCGGGCGGGCCTGGACGATGAACAGCTTGCCGCTGACGCCGTCCTTGGCCCACTCGATATCCATCGGGCGGCCGTAATGCTTTTCGATGACCAGCGCCTGCTTGGACAGTTCCTGCACGTCCTCATCGCTGATCGAGAAGGTGTTGCGCTGCTCGGCCGGGGTGTCTTCGATCTTGACGCGCTCGCCCGGGACGTCCGAATAGACCATGCGGATGGCCTTGGAACCCAGCGAACGGCGCAGGATGGCCGGCTTGCCGGCATGCAGGCTGGGCTTGTAGACGTAGAACTCGTCAGGATTGACCGCGCCCTGCACGACCATCTCGCCCAGGCCGACCGAGGAGGTGACGAACACCACGTCGCGGAAGCCGGACTCGGTGTCCAGGGTGAACAGCACGCCGGAGGAGCCTACGCCCGAACGCACCATCAGCTGCACGCCGGCGGACAGGAACACGTCTTCGTGCTTGAAGCCGTGGTGCACGCGGTAGGCGATGGCGCGGTCGTTGTACAACGAGGCGAACACTTCCTTGACCTTGTGCACGACGTCGTCGGCACCGGTGACATTGAGGAAGGTTTCCTGCTGGCCGGCGAACGAGGCGTCCGGCAGATCTTCGGCGGTCGCCGAGGAGCGCACGGCTACGGCGATATCGCCGCCACCGTTCTCTGCGCTCAGCTTTTCGTAAGCGGCGCGGATGTCCTGGTCCAGCTGTGGCTGCAGCGGGGCGTCGATCACCCAGTTGCGGATTTCCTTGCCGGCAACGGTCAGGGCGGCGACATCTTCCACGTCCAGCGTGGCCAGCTTGTCGAAAATGCGCTTGGACAGGTCGTTATGGGCAATGAAGTCCTTGAACGCCTCGGAGGTGGTTGCATAACCACCGGGGACAGACACCCCAAGACCGGCAAGGTTGCCGATCATCTCCCCGAGCGAGGAGTTCTTGCCACCTACGCGGGCCAGATCGGCCAAGCGCAGCTCATGCAACCACAGGATATTCTCGTTCAAGCGCGATGCTCCGTTGAGGCCATCGCCCGTGGCGGGCTTGGGATGGCCACGTCCGTAGGAAGAAGCCAATATGATGCAGTGCACACCGAAGCCGCACAAGCTTGTGACAATACTTTGTCTTGTGCTTGTCTTTTCCGGGACAGGCTAGGCCATCACGCTTGACCTGTGGTCAGGATCACATTCTGAAGGGAGCTCTCATGACGGCAATCCGGCCGGTTTTCTATGTTTCTGACGGTACCGGCATCACCGCCGAAACCGTAGGTCACAGCCTGTTGACCCAGTTCAATGGCTTCAGTTTCGTTACTGATCGCATGTCTTTCGTGGACGATGCCGACAAGGCGCATGAGGCGGCGGCGCGTATCCGCGCTGCTGGCGAGCGCTACCAGGTGCGCCCGATCGTGGTCAGTTCCTGCGTGGATTCCAGCCTGGGGATGATTCTGGAGGAGAGCGGGGCGCTGGTATTGGATGTCTTTGCCCCATTCATCGGGCCATTGGAGCAGGAACTGAGCTCCGCCCGGCACTCCAAGGTGGGCCAGGCGCATGGCATGGTCGACTTCGAAACCTACCACCGGCGCATCAATGCGATGAATTTCGCGCTGAGTCACGACGACGGCATCGCGGTGAACTACGACGAGGCCGATGTGGTGCTGGTGGCGGTATCGCGCGCCGGCAAGACCCCGACCTGCATCTATCTGGCGCTGCATTACGGCATCCGCGCGGCCAACTACCCGTTGACCGAGGAGGATCTGGAGCAGGACCGCCTGCCGCCGCGTCTGCGCCCGTATCGCAACAAGTTGTTCGGCTTGACCATCGATCCGGAACGCCTGCAGCAGATCCGCCAGGAGCGGCGCCCCAATTCCCGCTATGCAAGCTTCGAGACCTGCAAGCGCGAAGTCACCGCGGCCGAAACCATGTTCCGCATGGAGCGCATTCCAACGCTGAGCACCACCCACACCTCGATCGAAGAGATTTCCAGCAAGGTGCTGAGCACCTTGAGCCTTCAGCGCGAGATGTTCTAAGCAAAGATCACCGGTAGTGCCGAGCCATGCTCGGCAGCGGCATTACCGGTAAACCCAGATTGGCCTTGGATTTTCCTTGTGGGAGCGGCGTAAGCCGCGAAGCTGATGGTTCAACGGGATTGCAGCTGGTCCTGCGGCTTCACTGACGCAGGCTTCGCGGCTTACGTCGCTCCTGCAATGACCTTGGGTCACCGGTAGTGCCGAGCCATGCTCGGCAGAGGCGTTACCGGCAAACCCAGGTTGGCCTTAGGATTTGCTTTGTGGGAGCGGCGTAAGCCGCGAAGCTGATGGTTCTCGGGATTTGCAGCTGGCCCAGCGGCTTCATTGACGCAGGCTTCGCGGCTTATGGTGCTCCTGCAATGCTCTTGGGTCATTGGTAGAGGCCTTGCCGAGCATGGCTCGGCACTACAACGGTCATTGGTAGAGCCCCTGCCGAGCATGGCTCGGCACTACAACGGATCGTCGTTGCTGCGCCCGACACCTCCCGGCGTGTACGATCAGCCAATGGCAGGCGCACTTTCCCGCATCGATCGCATCCCCAGGCTCAGCCGGCTGAGCTGGTTGATGGGCTTGTATGCGGAAAACCACGATCACCTGATGCGGCTGTTCGCACCGGACCGGCTGCATGTAGGCAGCCACCTGTCCAGCATCGGTGATGGCCTGGATCTGCGCCTGGACGTGATCGAATGCCACCGCTACACGGTGGAGCTGCGTTTGACCTATGACCTGTGCGACCCGGTCACCGGTGAGCCCGACCCTTCAGCGTTCGTGCGCCTGTACCGCGACGCACGCCAGGCCGAAACCACGCATTGCTACGTGGGCCGGCGCTGGCAGGACGTGATGGGCATGTACCCGCCGCCGGAAGCGCTGATCAGCCATCGCATGCGCATGAACACCTTCCTTGGGAAATGGCTGGAATATCTGGCCGAACGCGGCCACAGCGTGGCCACGCTGCGACGGGTGGACGATACCGTGGTGCCGATGCGGCGCATGGACGTGCTGCCAGGCTGAGGCCTGCGCCGCGCATCGGTCATACTGCGTGCCCCTCTGGTTCCGGTTGTCGCTATGCCGTACACCCCGATTATGGCCACGCTCGGCTACGTACTGTCTGCCGACGGCAGCAAGGCCTTGATGATCCACCGCAACACCCGCCCCGGTGATATGCACCTGGGCAAGTACAACGGGCTGGGCGGCAAGATGGAAACCGACGAGGACATCCTTGCCTGCATGCATCGCGAGATCCGTGAAGAGGCCGGCATCGAGTGCGGCACCACCCGTCTGCGCGGCAGCATCAGCTGGCCGGGCTTCGGCAAGAACGGCGAGGACTGGTTCGCCTTCATCTTCGTCATCGATGACTACACCGGCACGCCGATGGAAACCAACCCGGAAGGCACGCTGGAATGGGTTGCAGTGGATCAGCTCGAATCCCTGCCGCTGTGGGAAGGCGACCGGCACTTCCTGCCGCTGGTGTTCGACCAGGATCCACGGCCGTTCCATGGGGTGATGCCGTACCGCGACGGGCGCATGCAATCGTGGTGCTATACGCGCCTGTAATGCCTGGGTGCGGGTGGCGGCAGGCTATGTGCCTGCCGCGCTGCGGCATCCCCGCAGTGGCGGTTGGGAGCCATCGTGTGTGAACGGGGGTGCGCCCGCCAAGCCGGCCGGTGACCTCAGGGGCGGGCGGGTAGCCTTCGGCGGCCCTGGCGCCTGTACTGTCCAGCATTCAGCTGCTCGCGGTACCCTGTGCGGGTCAATGCACCGTGAGTTCCCATGAAACGCCATTTCTCGATGCTCCGTGAGTTCCAGCTTGCGGATTGGTTCACCCTCGGCAACGCGTTCTGCGGCACCGGCGCGGTGTTCGCGGCGATGCGCTTCCTGCAGGACGGCCAGCGCGGCTTTTTGATGTTTGGCATGGCGCTGATTCCACTGGCCTTCATTTTCGATGCGCTCGATGGGCGGGTTGCGCGCTGGCGGCAATCTTCATCGACGCTGGGCCGCGAGCTGGATTCGCTGGCCGACATCATTTCCTTTGGCGTGGCGCCGGCGGCGCTGGCGTATGCCTGTGGCATGCAGGGCGGTTGGGACTGGCTGATCCTGAGTTATTTCGTGTGCTGCGGCGTCAGCCGCCTGGCGCGCTACAACGTGACCGCCGAAGAGATCGCCGGCGAATCGGACAAGGTGCCGTACTTCGAAGGCACGCCCATTCCCACCAGCCTGGCGCTGGTGATCGTGCTGGCCCTGGCTGCCCATTTCAACGCGATCGGCCCGGCGCTATGGGGCGGCAGCTGGCAACTGGGCCCGTGGCAGCTGCATCCGCTGGTCCTGCTGTTTGCGCTGTCCGGCTCGCTGATGATCAGCAAGACCCTGCGCATTCCCAAGCCCTGACGCCGGCAGGCCGGCCGCATTGCTATCATCGCCGGGTATTCGGGGAGTAGACGATGGCGGCGCCAGGCAACAACGACAATGCGGATTTTGAAGCCAGCATGCGCGGCTATTGGGATGCGTGGTCACAGTCCATGCAAGGCCCGGCTGCGGCAGCAGGCGCGGACTTCCCCTGGCGCGAGAGCATCGCGCAGTGGACCCGCCTGGTAAGCACCGACACTCCCCCCGAAGTACAGGCACTGGGGGCGCGTTTCCAGCACCAGGCCGGCGATTGGCTGGGCATGATGCAGCAGGTTGCCGCGCGCTTTGCCGGCCGTGACACCTCGGCGGCGGAAGTGGCCGGGGCTTGGCGGGAAGCAGTGCAGGCAGGGCAGGGTGAGGATCTGCTGCAGTGGATGTTGGGTGCCGCACGCGGCGGTAATGCCCTGAACGATCAGCCCTGGCTGCGTGAGTTCGCCAAAGCTGCGCAGAGTGGCTTTGGTGGCGCCGATTGGTTGAACGCGCCTGCCTTCGGGCCGGCCCGCGAGCATCAGGCGCGTTGGCAGGCACTGCTGAAAACCCAGCAGGAATACCAAGCCCGTGCAGAAGCCTATGTGGATACGATCCGCGAGGTTCTGGAAGATGCATTCAAGCGTTTCGAAGCCAAGCTGGGCGAGCACGAAGTACCGGGCAGCCAGCTGACCAGTGCGCGGGCGATGTTCGATCTGTGGATCGATGCGGCCGAAGAGGCCTATGCCAAGGTGGCGCTGTCCGAGGATTTCCAGCGTATCTATGGCGAGCTGGCCAACGCGCAGATGCGTTTGCGCGCGGCCTCGCAAAGCGAGCTGGAGCGTGCCTGCGACGCCATGGGCGTTCCGACGCGAACTGAAATGGATGCCGCGCATCGTCGTATTGCCGAACTGGAACGGCAGGTTCGGCGCTTGATCGCGGCAACCCAGCCGGTCAGCGCTACCGCACAGCCGGCAGCGACGGGCAAAGCGGAAAAAGCAACAAAGGCTACAGCTGCAAAGTCGGCCGCAGCAGCTGCGGCGGGCGCTCCCCGCAAGGCGGCTGCGAAGCCAGTGAAACCAGCTCCAGGCAAGCCGTTGAAGGCAGTCGCCAAGAAGGCTGCGAAGAACGTGCCGCCCAAAGCTGCAGCGAGCAAGGCCGCAGCCAGGAAGCCAGTCGCCAGGAAGGCAGCCGTTGCAACCAAGCCGGCACCGGCGCGTCGCGGGAAAGCGAAATGAAGGGTCCGCTCGGGTTTGGCAATGACGATCTGCTGCAGGAAACCCTGCAGTGGCAGCGCAAGCTGGTTGATGGCCTGAAGCTGTTGCCCGGCGTGGAAGACGTGGATTACGGCTTCACCGAGCGCCAGGAGGTGTGGAGCGATGGCAAGGTCAAGCTTTATCGCTTCGTCAATGACCAGGCCGACACCAGCAAGCCGCCTTTGTTGATCGTCTACGCGTTGGTCAATCGTCCTTACATGGTTGACCTGCAGGACGGCCGCTCGCTGGTGCAGAAGTTGCTGGCGTTGGGCCAGGACGTTTACGTGCTGGACTGGGGATACCCGGATCGCTCCGAGCGCTTCCTGACCTTGGAGGACTATCTGCTGCGCTACATCGATGGTGCTGTTGATCACCTGCGCGCGCAGCGCGATGGTGCGCCGGTCAACCTGCTCGGCATCTGCCAGGGCGGCGTGTTCGCCCTTTGCTATGCCGCCCTGCGCCAGCACAAGGTGCAGAACCTGATCACCATGGTGACGCCGGTGGACTTCCATACCGCCGACAACATGCTCTCGCACTGGGCACGGCATGTGGATGTGGACCTGTTCGTCGATACGCTGGGTAATATCCCGGCCGACCTGATGAATGCCAGCTACCTGATGCTCAAGCCGTTCCGCTTGAACGTGCAGAAGTACGTCGGCTTGATGGACATCCTCGACGACAAGCAGGCGCTGGAAGACTTCCTGCGCATGGAGAAGTGGATCTTCGATTCACCCGATCTTGCCGGCGAGGCGTTCCGCCAGTTCGTCAAGCAGTTCTATCAAGGCAATGGGCTGATGCACGGCAGCATCCGCATTGGTGAGGAGCCGGTGGATCTGGCGCAACTGCAGATGCCCATCCTGAACATCTATGCCGAACAGGATCACCTGGTGCCGCCGGCTGCTTCGCGGGCGATGCAGGCGCAGGTGGGCAGCGCGGATTACACCGAGCTGGGTTTCCGAGGCGGCCATATCGGTATTTATGTTTCCGGGCGCGCCCAGCGCGAAGTGCCGGGCGCCATCAATGACTGGTTGAGCGAACGCACATGAGAAAACTCTGCAATCTTTTGCTCGCAGTTGCACTGGCTGCCATTGCCGCCCCGGCCAGCGCTGCACCCAGTGCCGCCACCCAGCGCGAGATCAATGGCTTGATGCAGGCCCTGGAAAGCTCGGGCTGCCGCTTCCAGCGCAATGGCACCTGGTATGAAGGTGCGGCCGCGCGTGGGCACCTGCAACGCAAGTACGACTATCTGCTCAAGCGCGACATGGTCGACAACAGCGAGCAGTTCATTGACCGTGCCGCCAGCCGCAGCAGCATGAGCGGCAAGGCCTATCGGGTTTCCTGTGCGGGCGTGCCCGAGCAGGACGCCTCGGCCTGGTTCCTGCAGCAGCTGCGGCGCCTGCGCGCGCCGGCCGGCTGATGCAGGCTGTGCCCGCCAAAGTTGTCTCGCCGGCCTGAAGCGGATGCAGCTTTCAATGCCGCCGCTGTGGCTGCGCATTCTGGGCGGTCTATGGACCTCGCCCAATACCCTGATCGGTTTGATCGCCGGCGGGCTGGGATGCGTTGCTGGCGCGCGCGCGCGGTGGAGCAGCAGCGAGTGCGCATTGGTATTCCGGCGCTGGCCTTGGGGGCCGGGCGGGGCGATCACCTTCGGCATGGTGATCCTGCACACCGGCGACGATCTGGACGGCCTGTGCCTGACCTACGAACACCGCGCTGGCCGCTGCCAACATCCGCGCGTGCGGTTGGGTGACCACGAACGTGCGCATGTCTTCCAGTACCTGGTACTGGGGCCCTTGTTCCTGCCGGTGTACCTGTTGTGCGGTGGTGTGAGCGTGCGTAATCCGTTCGAGCGCGCGGCGGACCGCTACGCGATGCTGGGCCGTGGCTGGTGGCCTACGCGCAGCTGAAAAACCTGTGATGGCGCTGTGCTGAACGCTGACATCAAACGCCAACCTTTTGTGTACAACTCTGTAACGTGTCCCCGCGTATCGTTACCCCTGTTACAGATCCAAACAGATCCAACAGGAGTACGAACCACCATGGCAATTGTTCTTTATATCGGTGGCAGCAAGGATGGCGATAAGGGTGTGTTGCCCTACGGCTTCAGCAAAACCCGCGCAGATACCGAGCATGGCCCGGAAATTTACGTCGAACGGATGATGAGCGTGAGCGGCAGAGTGCCGATGCGCGTCATGGTGCTGGAAGACCTGCGTGAGGACATCGCCAGCCAGCGGCTGAATCAGCACTTGGCCTGAGTATTCAGGCGCACGCGTCGGCGACAGGTCCGGCGCGTGCTGTCAACGGCTTTCCCCCAGCCCCGCGCATTGCCAGAATGGCAGCTCCCGTCAACGTGGCTACCGCACCGGCAATGCAAGACATCAAGCTCGCGCAGCAGATCGCGCAGACAATCGCCGACGAGATCGGCGCACAGTCCGCCCAGGCCAAGGCCGCCATCGCATTACTGGATGAAGGCGCCAGCGTCCCGTTCATTGCCCGCTACCGCAAGGAAGTAACCGGCGGTCTGGACGATACCCAGTTGCGTAATCTTGAAACCCGGCTCAGCTACCTGCGCGAGCTGGAAGACCGCCGCAGCACGGTGCTGGCCAGCATTGAAGAGCAGGGCAAGCTCAATGACGTGCTGCGTGGCGAGATCATGGCTGCCGATACCAAATCGCGGCTGGAAGATCTTTACCTGCCTTACAAGCCCAAGCGCCGCACGCGTGCGCAGATTGCGCGCGAGGCAGGATTGGAGCCGTTGGCCGATGGCCTGCTCAACGATCCGATGCTGGACCCGCAGGTCTACGCGGCCGGCTTCGTTGATGCCGAAAAGGGCGTCGCTGATACCAAGGCTGCACTGGAAGGCGCGCGCGCAATCCTGATGGAGCGCTGGGGCGAGGACGCTGCGCTGGTTGGCGAACTGCGCAGCTGGCTGGCCGACAACGGCATCATCCGTGCCCGTGTTGCCGAGGGCAAGGAAGCAGAAGGTGCCAAGTACCGCGACTACTTCGACCATGCCGAGTCGCTTGCAAAGATTCCCTCGCACCGCTTGCTGGCCTTGTTCCGCGCGCGCCGCGAGGAGTTCCTGTTTCTTGAGCTGGACCCGGGCAGTGATGCCGAAGCCGGTCATCAATACGCAGAAGGCCGGGTGGCACGCAGCGCCGGCATCGCCAGCAAGGAACGGCCGGCCGACCGCTGGCTGCTGGATGCCTGCCGTCTGACCTGGCGCGCAAAGCTGCATATGCATTTGTTGCTGGACCTGTTCAACCAGGCCCGCGAGAAAGCCGAGGCCGAGGCGATCACGGTATTCGGCGACAACCTCAAGGATCTGATGCTGGCCGCGCCCGCTGGACCGAAGGCGGTGCTGGGCCTGGATCCGGGCATCCGCACGGGCTGCAAGATCGCCGTGGTCGATGCCACCGGTAAACTGCTGGCCACCGATACGGTGTATCCGCATGAACCGCGCCGGCAGTGGGAGCAGTCGCTGCAGACGATCAAACAGCTGTGCATCAAGCACAACGTTGAACTGATCGCGATCGGCAACGGCACTGCCAGCCGCGAAACCGACAAGCTGGCGGGCGAGGCTATTGCTGCCTGTGCCAATCCCAAGCTGCAGAAGGTTGTAGTCAGTGAGGCCGGTGCCTCGGTGTACTCGGCTTCGGAGTTCGCGGCCAAGGAATTTCCGGGCCTGGACGTATCGCTGCGCGGCGCGGTTTCCATCGCGCGCCGGCTGCAGGATCCGCTGGCCGAGCTGGTCAAGATCGAGCCCAAGGCCATTGGCGTGGGCCAGTACCAGCACGACGTGGATCAGTTCCGGCTGGCCAAGGCGTTGGACGCGCGCGTGGAGGACTGCGTGAACGCGGTGGGTGTATTCGTCAACACCGCATCGGCCGCCTTGTTGACCCGTGTGTCCGGTCTGTCGTCCACGGTGGCCGAGAACATCGTTCGCCACCGCGACGAGAACGGCCCGTTCAAGCGCCGCAAGGATCTGCTCAAGGTGTCGCGGCTGGGAGAGAAGACCTTCGAGCAATGCGCCGGCTTCCTGCGCATCGCCGATGGTGATGAGCCGCTGGACGCCTCAGCCGTGCACCCGGAAGCCTATCCGGTGGTTGAGCGCATCGTCGCCGCCGCGGCGCGGCCTATCAAGGCATTGCTGGGCGACGGCAGCTACCTGCGCGGTTTGAAAGCCGAGCAGTTCACCGACGACAAGTTCGGTGTGCCGACCGTGCGCGACATCCTCAAGGAAATGGAAAAGCCCGGCCGCGATCCGCGCCCCGAGTTCAAGGCGGCGCGCTTTGCCGAGGGCATCGAGGACATCAAGGATCTACGCGAAGGCATGATCCTGGAAGGCGTGGTCAGCAACGTCGCCGCGTTCGGCGCCTTTGTTGATATCGGCGTGCACCAGGATGGTCTGATCCATATTTCCGCGTTGGCGGATACCTTCGTCAAAGACCCGCGCGATGTGGTCAAGGCCGGCGATATCGTCAAGGTCAAAGTGCTGGAGGTGGACGTGCCGCGCAAGCGCATTGCCCTGACCCGGCGTCTGGAAGATGCGCCTGCGCCGGCGAAAAAAGCCGAGCGTGACGAGCGGGCTGCAGGGCAGGGGCGTGCTGCTGGCGCGGGGCGCGACAGGGATCAGCGCGGCCAGCGCAATGCAGGCAATGGTGGCGGCCGACCGGCCGCAGCTGCGGCACCGGCCAATAGCGCATTGGCCGATGCGTTTGCACGGGCCAAGCGCGGTAGCTGAGTCAGAGCAGTGTGGGTGTAGGGGCGGCGTAAGCCGCGAAGCAGATACGTCATCGGGCCACATGGTGCCCGATGTTTCAGCATTGTCTGCTTCGCGGCTTATGCCGCTCCCACAAACTCAAGCCGGAGCAAGAGCGCGCTGCAGTGCCTGGCTGAGGTCGCTGCTGGTATAGGGCTTGGACAGCTTTACCCCGGCGTCGAATACGTCGGGTAGTTGATTGATATCCATCCCGGTCGCAACAAGGAAAGGCGTGCCGCGTTGCCTCAGGCATTCGGCAACCGCGCTGCTGTTTTCATTGCTTGCCAGCCAATAGTCCAGAAACACCACTTGTGGCTGCAGCTCATCGATCATCTTCAGCGCAGCACTGACCGAGGCGGCGACGCCGTCCACCTGCATGCCTTCGATCTCCAGCTGCATCTGCAGCAGCATGGCGTTCAACTCGTCGTTCTCCACGACCAGCACCCTCGTACCTTCGAGTGAGCCCATCGTTTGCCCCTGTATCAAACCCGGATGAAGTATAGCCACTCGCCGAAACAGGTATTACACAAATATTTTCAGCCAAGGTATGCCCAAGTGATGAAAGCTCCGCTATAATTCCGCTCCTGCCAGCCGAAGTGGCGGAATCGGTAGACGCAGCGGATTCAAAATCCGCCGCCCTTAAAAGCGTGGGGGTTCGAGTCCCCCCTTCGGCACCAGAGAAAACAGGCACTTAGGTGCCTTTTTCTTTGTCTGGAATTTGGCCTGCCGGTGCGGCCCGCGTGCATGGATCCAGGAGCCCAATCGCGCAGCGTGTAGTGCCGAGCCATGCTCGGCAGGGGCTTTCCCGGCAATGCATCCATATGCCACACCGATGAGAGCGACTTCTTCAACCGAGAAGTTGTCACCGGGCACTCGACTGCCCTCCAGCCTTTGAGCTCACTGTTCTCGCAGGACGTGCGGTGCGCACCAGGTGATGGCCAATGGACCGCGTTCCCAGCTATGCATCCTGGCTGCGTTGCAGCGCACCGCCTTTGGCGCCCAGCAGGAACAACGCTGCGCCCAAGCCCAGGATCGACCAGTGCTGAATCCTGTCGCGCCGCGTGATGAAAACAATCCGGTCGGATCCTTTGACCTTGAACTCGATTGACTTGCCGCTGGACGGATCGGGTGCTTGCGGGCGTTCGGCAAACAGATGACGGGCGTGCATTGTCGTGCCGCCAAAAGACAACAGCGCTCCAGCCAGCAAGATGGCGAGTGCTTTCTTGTTCATCGAATTCCCCGTGTGGCTGCTGGATGGCAGCTGGGGGAAGTATGTTGGCGCAGCAGGTGTGCTGTCGATGATGGTTGGGCAGTTGTGTGCGCTGCTGCCTGCTGGGCTTATCCGTTCGCCCTGTGTTGCTGAGGTTGGCTGCGGCCGGCATGGAGATGCCTGGATGCGCGCCCAGGACAATCGGTCAGTCGAACTCATCCAGCGTAAAACGGCGACTCGTGGTGGGCAGCAGATGTGGTCGGCAATGCCATGGATGATTCGCGTATGCGGGCCATTCCGCACGTTGGTGTTGGCGGTCAGGTGCTCGAAACGGCTTGATTGGATGCAGCGCCGCTGAAGGACCGGATCGAATAACGAATCGCCTGGTACGGGTTGAGCGGGCAGGGCATTGCTGCTTCAAACAACAGACAAAAAAAAGCTCCGATTGCTCGGAGCTTTCTAAAGTTGGCGTCCCCACGGGGATTCGAACCCCGGTCGCCACCGTGAAAGGGTGATGTCCTAGGCCTCTAGACGATGGGGACGCGTAATCTTTAAAACTCAAATTGTATATTCAGACGGCCTAATGCCTGAATTGGTGGAGCCAAGCGGGATCGAACCGCTGACCTCCTGCATGCCATGCAGGCGCTCTCCCAGCTGAGCTATGGCCCCGCGTTGTTGCTAGCCCGCCATTATAGCGGCTTTTTATCGAATTGGAAGCTTTTTCTTCTTCCGTGCAATCTTTTGGGAAGATTGCTCCGATAAAAAAAGACCCGATACGGCTGGGTCCGTTTGTACCTGATGAATGGCGTCCCCACGGGGATTCGAACCCCGGTCGCCACCGTGAAAGGGTGATGTCCTAGGCCTCTAGACGATGGGGACGCGTTATACTCATCAAATTGTCGACAATCCAGACGGCCTAATGTCCGGATTTGGTGGAGCCAAGCGGGATCGAACCGCTGACCTCCTGCATGCCATGCAGGCGCTCTCCCAGCTGAGCTATGGCCCCGTGAAGCGTTGTTGCGTTGCTGCCGAGAACGAAATCATAACGGGCCTTCTTTTTTCCCGCAAGCAGTTTGTGAAGAAATTTCTTCATGCAATGAGACTGGACTGATGAAGCCGGTTCTGCGGGTTGCCGATGAAAAGGCGAAGCCTGACAAAGCAACTTCGTGATCGCTGGCTGCGGTGATGCCGCGATCCTGTCAGCTTGGGTGCTGAGAGGGCTGAACAAGGCATCCGGTGTGCACACGCTTTCCTGTCTGCTGCTGATTGCAGCCGTGGCCGCGCCGGCTGGGCCTGCGGTCTACAAGTGCGCGACGGGCGGCGCAGTCGTCTACCAGTCCGAACCCTGCATCGGCAGGGAATTGAAGCGATGGCGCGCGACGCCCGAAGCGGTGGACGCGGCAGCGCTGGCGCGTCTTGAAGTGCTGCGTGAGCAGTTGCGGCAGGGGCCGCGGGGCAGAAACGGGGCCGCTACGCGCAACCTGCGACGGCAAGCGGTGGCACCGCGGCCCCAGGACGTCTGTGAGCGTACGCGGGTGGCGCGCGACAAGGCCTACGCCAAAGCCGGGTTGAAGCGTGACTTCGCCATGTCCAGCGGCTGGGACAATCGGGTCCAGCAGGCCTGTCGCTAGGCGGTCTGGCAGCGCTGCATGCGCCAGTGGTGGCGATGCGTCGGGGATGCTCGATGAGCACCATCGCTGCGATGGCGCTGTCAGCCCTTGCGTGGCGGTTTTTACGGAGGAACGCGTGGCCAGTGCTGTCGTGAATTCACGCCGGCGCTCGGACGGGTCGCAGCGTTATCAACTCGGTTTGGGACTTGTCTTATGTCGGTCAATCCGGCCGCCGCCTACGCTTTGTTGCGTGGTCATGGACGAATCCGCAGCCTTTGCGGGCAGGTGTCGGGCGAGCAGCGCCAGCTAGTGATGTGCTGCGTGGTGTTCACACCTGCCTTGTTGGTCACGCGCAGGTCCGCGCAGTCATTGTCGAGCGGAGAGCCCTCTTTGTTGCGCCTGTTGGGCCACGTGAGGCACCGGCAGCAACCGAATAACCCCCGAAAGGAGCAGATTCGATATGAATGTCCGAGGTTGGTTTCCCGTTCTGCTCGCCGCTTTGCTGGCGACGACGGCACTGCCATCCAGTGCCTGGGCCGCGATCACCTGCAAGTCGGATACGGGCGAACCTGCCTTGACCTACGTTGGCGGCCTTTCCACTGTAACCATCGATCCGGATGTGCCCGACGGAACCGTTCTGGCAAAGCGATCCGGATGGTTCGAGCTGCAACAGCCCACCTCCATTACCTGCGAGAACGTGGCCCCGGAGGGTACCTTGACGATATGGGAGGTAACTACCGGTGTTGACGTTGGCCAGAACATCCACACGACCGGCATTGCCGGAATAGGCCTACGTATAGGGTACGGAACGGGTCAGTTTTATCCGCGCACGTATCTTTACGGACGAGATATCTGGCCTCCCAACCTGAGCTACCTGAGCCTGGAGATCATCAAGATCGGCGACATCACCGGTTCCGGCACGCTGCAGGGCGAGGTGCTTAAAGCCTCGGTTCCTGCAGCGGATGGATTCAAGTGGTGGTCGGTACGTTTAAGGAGCGCGGTGACCATTTCGCCGCAAAAACCAACCTGCAAGGTGGCGACACCGGCCGTAGACGCGTTTCTGGGCAATGTTCAGGTCAGTGCATTCGATGGTGTGGGTAGTTCCTCGCCCGCAAGGCCGTTCTCCATCGATCTGATGTGCGGTGGCGGCCATGCGGCGGGCTTGCTGCAGGTTGCGGCAACGATCACCGATGCGGGCAATCCCCTCAACCGCAGCGACCGGATGGCGCTGAGCGCGGCGTCCAGTGCCAAGGGTGTAGCGATCCAGGTGCTCAAGGATGACCAGGTGCTGAAATTCGGGCCGGACTCTTCTGCGGTGGGCGCAATCAATCAATGGTCTGCCGGGCATGCTGGCAATGGTTTGTTCCGCATTCCGTTGACGGCACGTTACCTGCAGACGGCGGCAGTCATTGAACCGGGCACTGCGAATGGACGGGCGACCTTCACACTCAGCTACCCGTGAGCATGGTGATCCGCTTCTGCTGACAACGGCAGGTCATTGCTGCCTGCGCGCCAAGGCGGCGTGGGCCAGGGCATCGAATTCGGTGAGTGCCACTTCCAGCTCGCTCAGACGCTGTTGTTCCAGCAGTGCTTCCATTGCCGCGCATCTGCCGGCGATGTCTGCTTCGTGGATGAACGCAAAGGCGCCGCGCAGTGAGTGAAGATGCTTGCCGATGATGTCGGCACGATGTTCGCGGGTCATTGTCGGTGATGCGCCCAGCGCTGGCTGCAGTGCGTGCCTGATGGCAACGAGCGACTCGTCCAGTGAGGCGAGCAATGGCGCATGTACCTCGTCGGGAAGCGGGCCGCGACTGATATCGACGCGCCCGCGCCCGCTGTCGGCTGACGGAGCGCTGTCCGAAATCTGCGACAAGGCGTTCTGCAGGGTTTCCAGCAATACCGGTTTGATGAGGATGCGGTTGATGCCGGCTTCCTGGCTGCGCTGCCGGTCACGGTCGGAAACATGCGCGGTGACCGCAATGATCGGCGTGGCTACCTTGCGGTTACGCAGGCAGCTGGCGAAGGTGTAGCCGTCCATGCCGGGCATGTTGAGATCGGTGAGGATCAGGTCGTAATGCTGTTGGGTGAAGGCGGCAATTGCCGCGCCGCAGTCTTCGAAGGTGTCGGCGCTGCAGCCCAGGGTCTCCAGCTGCATCTGCAGCAGTTTCCGGTTGGCGGGGTGGTCGTCGACCACGAGCACATGCAGCGCGGCACCCGTCTGAACAACGACGGCCGCTGGCGCGACATCTGCCAGCATCTCCCCGCTGGCGGGTTGCAGCGGCAGGTTCACCATGAACGTGCTGCCCTTGCCGGGTTCGCTCCTGACCTGGATGGTGCCGCCCATCAGTTCGGCCAGCCGCTTGCACAGCGCAAGCCCGAGGCCGGTGCCACCGTAGCGCCGGGCGATGGTTGAATCGGCCTGGGAAAAGGTACTGAACAGGGATTCGCGCTGCTCCGCCGTCATGCCGATGCCGGTGTCGCTCACCCCGAGCACAAGGGCGGAATCGGGATTGCCGTCATCCTGCAGATAGAGTTCGACCAGTACGTCGCCGGTTTCGGTGAACTTGATGGCGTTGCTGATCAGGTTGAACATGATCTGGCGCAGGCGGGTGGGGTCGCCCAGGTAATGCGGGTGCAGCGCATCATCAACGATCAGATCGACGGCCAGCCCTTTGGCGTGCGCCATCGGCGTGAACATCGCAATCGATTGCTGCGCGATTTGCCTCAGGTCGATGGGTATCGACTCGACCGTCATCTGCCCGGACTCCACTTTGGAGAAGTCCAGAATGTCGTTGATGATGTTCAGCAAGGCAGCGGAAGACGAAGTGACAGCGTGCAGTCGGCTGCGCTGCGGGGCGTCCAATGAGGTCCGTTCCAGCAGCTCCAGGTTGCCGAGGATGGCATTCATCGGCGTGCGGATCTCGTGGCTCATGATTGCCAGGAAAGTCGACTTGGCCTGGTTGGCGGCTTCCGAAGCGGCGCGGGCATTCTGCAGTTCCTGCTCCACCTTCTTGCGCAGGGTGATGTCGGTGAAATTGCATAGCAGCACATCCTCCCCGTGGTACTTGGTTGGGACGATGCTTACCAGCAGCGCACACTCATTGCCGTCTTCGGTCTGGACCGCAAGTTCAATGCCGGGCGAGGCGACCGTGCCAGCACCGTGGCGATGGAACGCGTCCAGAAACTGCTGGTGCAACGGTACCGCAACAGTCGGCAGCTGCTGCGCATAGCCGGTCATCACCGCGTTCTTCAGCAACACCTCGCCGCTGGCCAGGGAGAGCAGGGCCTGGCCGGACGGCGCTGCTTCCACCATGGTCCGGTTCAGGTTCTCGCTTTCCACGATCCGCTCTGAACGCACATAGCCGGGGCGGAATACCTTTCTGTCGATCAGCAGAAGCGCGGCCCACACAATGGTGATAGCGAGCAGCATCGCCGCAACGTAGGCCAGCAGGGTGGGCCATAGCGCAGCGAGGATCGTCCGCCAGGAGAAGGTGTGGATCAGTTGCCAACCCGCATTGGCGCTTGAAATCATCTCGGTGGCGACGAAGCGCCCATCCTTGTTTTCGAACCGGCCTTTGTTGCCCGGCGGCGCTGCACCAGCCCAACGCGCGATGGGCAGACGCGTCAGCTCTGCGGCACCGGGTTGGCTGTTGCCAAGAAACAATTCGCCATCGGCATTGGCGATTATCCAGAACTCGTCTACCTGCGAGGCGTCGAGCAGCGGGGTGACCAGTTCCAGCGGGTAGGAGGCGATGAATACCGCGAACGGGCCGGCGTCGCTGCTGGCGACCTGGCGCAGATGCAGCGAGGGCTTGCCACTGAGTGGATCCACCGACACCGGCAGCCAGGCTGGCCCAGCCGACTGCGCTGGAGCGGGGCGGCTGGCCTTGAAGGTCACGTCCTGCTCAGGCACCAGGCGTTGGATCAGCGCCGAATTGGCTTCCCGCGCCAGTGCGGCGGGCAGGTTGGCGTCCGGCAGAGGGCCGGCGCCGAGGAAGGTCTGCTCCGGGTTGTGGAAGTAGATGGATGCGCTCAGCGCGCGGGCGAAGGTGCCTGCCTGGTGGCTGACTTCGTCGGCAAGCTTGAGATACGGGCCATAGCTGGCGGTTTGATCGCCTTCCAGATCGGCGACTACAAGCACATGCGGCGAATTTGCCGAGCGCTGCAGGGTCATGCGGCCGTTGTTGTCCGCGAACCTGCGCAGCAGATCCGGATCAGGGTTCTGCCGCGACTCCCAGGCGTATTCCTCCTGCGCGGTGGTGATCCGCAACGCGCCCTCGCGGACGGCAAGCGTGGACTGCAGGGCGATGCGGCGGCTGGTCTGGTCGGTGTGGCGTTCGGCGATGTAGTCGCGAACCTGCGAATGGATGACCACGACAGTGACGGCGGCCAGGATGAGAGTCGTGATGATGCCGCCGCCATAGAGCAGGCCACGCTGATGGCGGCTCAGCAGTTTGAGTGCATTCGCGCGACCGGATGATTGGGACCCTGCTTCGCCTGTGGCGGTACCCGTATCGGAGACCATTTGAGATTTCACTCAGTAGTGGCTGCTGCCGGTTGCTGCACTGAAAAACCTTGTGTCACGGCCTTGTCCGAAGCGTGCCGGATGAATATTCGGACTTGGCTGATGTAGCGGTGAGCATTGCGCTGGAACAATGGCCCCATCGAAAACACATCCTTCCCAGATACCGCCGCTCCTGGCGTGGAGACATCCCCCATGAACGCTATTGCCAAATTTGCATCGCCCCAACCGGATACCCGGATGATCAACAATGCGCTGGTGGTCGACGGTAACGAACTGCAGCATCTTCCGATGGCCAAAGTGCTGCGTCAATCAGGGGTGTCTGAAGTCGTTTCTGCCCTGGATGGTGACCGCGCCGTCGCGGCGCTGCGGGAGCGCAGCTGGGATCTGGTCATCCTTGATCTGGATATCGTCGACCTCACTGGCCTGCAGGTGATCGACCTGTTGGCCGAACGCTGCAAATCGGCCCGTCTGGCGGTGGTGAGCAGCCAACCCAGCCGCATCTTGAATGCTGCGTCCGCCTATGCGGCGCATCGCGGCCTGAACGTAGTGGCTGCATTGCGCAAGCCCCTGAAGCCGGAGCAGATCAAAAGCATCGTCGCCGTTTCGACCGAGACCGTGGCCGACGCCCGCAGCGCAGCGGCGATGTCATTGCAGCCGGTGTTCTCCAGCGACGAGCTGCGCGGTGCCTTGCTGGAGCAGCAGATCCAAGCTTATTTCCAGCCCCAGCACTGTGCCATTACCGGGCTGCTGCGCGGCGCCGAGGTGCTGGCGCGCTGGCACCGTCCCGATGGCTCGGTGTTGGCACCTGCACAATTCCTGCCGGCGTTTGAACGCGCTGGCCTGCTTGAGCCGTTCACCGACTACATGCTGTCCTGCGCGTTCGACGGCATTGCTGCCGAAGGTCCAGGTTCATCGCTGCTGACTGCCGTCAATGTGCCGGCCCGGGTGGCGGCCGGCGTGCATTGGGCGCAGAGCATAGCTGATCATGCCTACCATGCAGGCGTGGACCCGGGCAGGGTGGTGATAGAAATCACCGAAGACGGCGGTGAGCTCTGCAATCCGGCGCTGGCCGGTGCGGTCACCCAGCTGCGCCTGCGTGGTTTCAATTGCGCAATCGATGATTTTGGCAGTGGCGATTCCTCACTGGACCGGCTGCTGCAGGTGCCGTTCAATGAATTGAAGATCAACCGCAGCATGCTGGTGGAGGCACGCGAGCACGCCCATGCGCGCTGCCTGCTGGCCAGCACCATTGCAATGGCGCGGCAGATGGTGGCGACGGTGGTGGTTGAAGGCGTGGAGACCTACCGCGATCTGGACATGGTACGCAGCCTCGGTTGCCACACCACCCAGGGTTACCTGCACGGGCAGGCGATGCCGAAGGCTGACTACGCACGTTACATTGCCGAGCAGCGCTGAACGTAGTGCCGATCCTTATGCCGTGAGCTCAGCGTGCGCTTGCGGCATTGGCAATCGGGCGGTGCGCGCCAGCTGATCTCCTCGTGATTATTGTTTTCGCAGCCTCCGGCCATATGGTCGGGGGCTGTTTGTTATGGGCGTCCAAAAGTGCTCGCAGCTCGAGCATTGCACTGATCCGAAGGTGTTCAAACTAGTGCTTCCGTCAACCAGCGTTTCCGCCAGCCGCAGAGCGTTGGCAACAACGGATGCCATGAGATCCGACGCGCATGGGTCGGCTGGTGTTTGTGCTCGCCCAGGCAGGCATGCGACACGGGACGAACCGCTGCCAGAAAGCTGAATCTTCGCTATCGACAGCGCTGCCGAAGAACGGTGGGGAAGGCTGCAATCAGCTGAAAAAGAACGGCCAGAGGGCTTCTGCTGGAGCTGGGCTGACTCGGTGACTAGGCTGTCTCAAATTTTAGGATTGGTCCGATTACCTGTCCGAGGCCTTGCACCTAGGATTGTCGTGCGGGAAGGGCGAACAAAAGCAATCAGATTTCTACTTCTTTTCGCGTCAGTAAATTCACACACAGACATAGGAAAAGTAACGATGAAGAACCTCTCTCTAGCCGCCATCGCTGTCGCCGCAACCGCTCTCGCTTTTGGCGGCCGCGCGCATGCCTCGGACGGCTCCATCCATTTCACGGGGAACATCAGCGCCAGCACCTGCAAGATCAACGGCGGTGGCAGCGCGAGCAGTTTCATGGTGGCGCTGCCGCCGGTGAGTACCACCACCTTGGCAGATGCGGGTGCTACCGCGGGTCGTACCGGTTTCAACATCGAGCTCACCGAGTGCAATCCGACTTCGGGTCGAGTCTCCACGTTCTTTGAAGCGGGCGAGACCGTCAATCCGCAAACCGGCAATCTGATCATTGGCGGTGCCGGCGCCGAGAACGTCGAGCTGAGCCTGCTCAACGACAAGCAGGAGAAGATTTTTGCCGGTGCCGAAGCGGCTTCGCAGAACTCCCAGTGGGTCGAGATCGGTCCGGGCGTTGTCATGCTCAATTACTTCGTCGAGTACCAGTCGCTGGGCGGCGCCACTGCAGGTGCAGTCAACAGCCATGTCCAGTACACGATGAGCTACGAGTAAGTCTCAGCCGCCGGCAGCGGGTAAATGAGCGCTGCCGGCGGATGGTGCCCCGCACCGATGGTGATCAACAACTCTTTCGAATGGGTGGGACGATGAAGAAATCTCTTCGTATCAGCTTGACTGCACTGGCACTTGCAATGCTTGGAGTTAGCGCCGGCGCGAATGCCGGGGTTGTGATTGGAACCACGCGGGTTATTTTTCCCGAGAAGCAGAATGAAGTAAGCATCAGCTTGAGCAATGACGGCGCCACGCCCGCCTTGGTTCAAGCCTGGCTCGACGATGGCGACGCCGGCATGGCGCCGGAAGATGTGGATGTACCGTTTGTGCTGACCCCTGCGATGTTCCGTCTCGATCCGGGCAAAGGGCAGACCTTGCGCTTGATGAAGACCGGGCCATTGCCGTCGTCGAAAGTTGAGCGTCTGTATTGGTTGAACGTTCTGGAAGTGCCGCCGAAAGCCGGTGACGAGGCAGAGAACCGCCTGCAGCTCGCGTTGCGCACCCGGATCAAGCTGATGTACCGCCCTGCGGGTCTGGAAGGCTCGCCTGAGCAGGCGCCCGCGCGTGTGCTGTGGTCGCTGGTCCGGGACGAGGCCGGGCAAGGCCATGCATTGGTTGCCAGCAATCCCACGCCCTACATCGTCAATTTCGGCAGCGTGTCTTTCAGCGCTGGTGGTCAGAAACACGATGCAGGTGCCGGCCATGTCCTGCCGGGTGCCAGCACTCGCTTCCGCCTGGCAGATTTCAACGGCGACAAGTCAGCTTCAGCGGTCGTGAACTACAGCGCGATCAACGACTGGGGCAGCGGTGTAGCCGGCACCAGCACGCTCACCGGGTCAGGCAACTAGCCTGCGAAGCAAGTCCGGGCAAGTTCGTTCGCGTATATGCCGGTTTGCCGGCAGCGCCCGGCTCCGAGCGACAGCAACATTTTGCGGTACCTACCTTATCCGCTGGCGAACTGCGCACTGAGTGCGTGGAGCGTGCCAGTGCCATTCCCAGGAGGCACAGCAGCATGAAAATTGTGCCGTCCAAGTCGGCCCGTCGCCCACGCATGTTCTACCAGCGCCCGCTGGTGCTGTTGATGGGAGTGATCCTGTCGGCAGGTTGCGTCTCTGCGGCCGCCGAGGTCGCATCCGCTGGCGGTGGCCCAGCGCAGGTTGAATTCGACAGCGCTTTTCTGATCGGCAGCGCAGGAAGCAATGCTGACATATCACGCTTCGAACGCGGTGATTCGGCGCCTCCCGGCGATTACCGGGTCGACCTGCACGTCAACGACCAACGCGTCGGTCGCGCCGATGTCAGCTTCCGCAGCGCAGGTGAGAGCGGGCGTGTGCAGGCATGCATCACATCCGATCTGCTTCAGCGCACCCACACCGATCTCAGCCGTGTCTCCGCCGAGGTTCTGGCCGCGATGGCTGCCGACAATGCCTGTATCGGTATTGATGCCGTTGTGGACGGCGCGCTGGATGTCTTCGACTTCCCGGCGCAGCGTCTGGACCTGTCCATTCCCCAGGTGGCATTGCTGCGCGTGCCGCGTGGCTATGTAAGCCCTGATAGCTGGGACGCTGGCGTATCCACTGGGTTCGTCAACTACGCACTCGATGGCTACACCGCCGACAACGGCTTTGGGCGTACCTCGCAGGGCTACGTTGGTCTCGGCATGGGTATCAACATGGGCAGCTGGCGCTTGCGCCATGACGCAAGTGCAAGGATCGGCGACACAGGCCAGCGGCAGTATCAGGCAATTGCCACGTATGCAAAGCGCGATATCGCCGCGCTGGGCGCGCAGCTGACCATCGGCGAGGACTACACCAGCGGCGAGCTGTTCGACAGCACCGGCTTCCGTGGCATCCGCCTGGAGAGCGACGACCGCATGCTGCCGGAATCGCTGCGCGGCTATGCGCCGGTGGTAAGCGGCGTGGCCTATAGCAATGCACGTGTCACCATCCGCCAGAACGGTATCGTCATCCACGAATCCACCGTCGCGCCGGGTGAGTTCCAGATCGATGATCTGTACGCCACCGGTTACGGCGGTGATCTGGAGGTCAGCGTGCAGGAAGCCGATGGCAGCACGCAGCAGTTCTCGGTACCGTTCGCGTCGGTGCCGCAGTCGCTGCGCGCCGGGGTTTCGCGCTACAGCGTTGTGGCCGGTACCGTGCGCAGCGCTGCGTTCGAAGGTGATCCGGCATTCGCGCAGGCAACCTGGCAGCGCGGAATCTCCAGTCTGGTCACCGGTTATGTCGGCACCACGCTGGCCCAGGACTATCGTTCCGCCATGGCGGGCGTGGCACTGAATACACCGGTGGGCGCCATCGGCGCGGATGTCACCCATGCCGGCACCCGTCTGCCCGGACGCGGCAGCTTCAGCGGCGCCAGCTATCGGCTCAGCTACGCCCGCTTGCTGCCGGCAACCGGCACCAACATCACCTTGGCCGCGCACCGCTACTCCACGTCCGGGTTCCTTGCGTTGAACGAGGCACTTGCCGCGCTCGAACTGCCTGCGGACGGGGATTTCGATTCCATCCAGCGCCAGCGCAACCGTGCCGCGCTTACAGTCGGGCAGAAGGTCGGCGCGCGCGGTGGTCGCCTGAATGCGACCGCGTCACTGGCCGACTATTGGAACCGCCGCGGTTCGGACCTGAGCTATACGCTGGGTTACAGCGCCAGCTATCGCGGCGTTGGCTACAGCTTGTCGGCGCGTCGCCAACAGTCGGGCGAGAACCGTCCGGCCACGCACTATTACGCCAACGCCACGTTCTCGCTGGGCAAGGTGCAGCCAGTGACGGCAACCGCAAACGTGGCGCAGCTGCAGGACGGACGCAGCCAGTTCCAGAGCACCTTGACCGGGGCAATTGGGGCTGATCACGCGCTTTCCTACGGTATCTCGGCCCGCGCGGCATGGGGTGGCGACCAGTCAGCAGAACGTTCCGCCAGCGTGAACCTGGGTTACCAGGGCCGCGCCGCGGTGCTTTCGGGCAGCGCCAGCGTTGGCGGGCAGGGCACGCAGGCATCGCTGAGCGCGCGCGGGGCAATCATCGCCCATGCCGGTGGCATTACCTTCTCGCAGCCGGTTTCCGAGACCTTCGGTCTGGTGCACGTGCCGGATGCGCAGGGCGCGCGGGTACTGAATGCGGCGGGGGTGCAGATAGACCGTCGCGGCTATGCAGCGATTCCCTACTTGTCCCCTTACCGGGTGAACCGGATCGAGATCGACCCCAAGGGCCTGTCCACCGACGTCGAATTGAAGACCAGCAGCCAGCACGTGGTGCCGCGCGCCGGGCTCGCCACGTTGCTGAAGTTCGACACCGCATTCGGCCGCTCGGCACTGCTGCAACTGGCACTACCCGGCGGCGGCAACCTGCCGTTCGGCGCTGCGGTGGTGGACGACAGTGGCGCCGAAGTAGGGGTGGTGGGCCAGGCGGGCAGGGTATTCGCGCGCGGCCTGCAGGAAAGCGGCAGCCTGAGCGTGATACAGGATGAAGGTGGAAACCCGATCTGCCGGGTTGACTATGCGTTGCCGCCGCGCCCGCAGGCTGGTGCGCTGGCGCAGGTGGCCACTACCTGCACCGGCGGCACGGCGCAATGAGCGCAACGGCATGATGCAGCGGCCAAATGACAGGTCGTGCGACGGGCAGAGGGCGTGGCAGGCCGCGCAAGTGGGCTTGCAATGGCCGTCTTGGCCTACAAACCGCTATCTCGAACACCGATGTGACATGGATTCTGTCCTGAAGTAATCTGCATGCAATAGGGGGCTTCCTCGGCTGGGATTGGCCAGTTGCCGTTGCACTCCAGGGAGAGCGTCACCATGAGTGGTTTCAAGATCAAGGTGATTTTGGCTGACGATCACCCGGGCATGATTGCAGGGGTCAAATACGAGCTGTCATCTGTAGACACGATTGAACTGGTCGGCACCGCTGCCGATTCCACCGAGTTGATGGCGCTGCTCAATGGTGTCGCCTGTGACGTGGTGGTCTCGGACTATGCAATGCCGGCGGGCGATTTTGGCGATGGCATCGCCCTTTTTGGAATGATTGCCAGACGGCACCCGCAGGTGAAGCTGGTGGTGCTGACGATGCTGGACAACCCGGCGGTGTTGCACACCCTGCTGACCCAGGGCGTCATGTGCATCGTCAGCAAGTCGGATGCCTTGACCCATCTGGTGCCTGCCGTGCACGCCGCGCATGGTGGGGGCAAGTATTATTCGCCCACGATCGAGAAAGTGGTGCAGAGCATCGAGCTCAACCGGCGCAGCCGCAACCCGGCGGGGGTACTGAGTATCCGAGAGTCCGAGGTGGTGCGTCTGTATGCCTCGGGCCTGACCGTCAACGAAATCGCCGAGCGCCTGCACCGCAGCAAGAAGACCATCAGCACGCAGAAAGCCAATGCGATGGAAAAACTGTCCATCGAGAAGGATGTGGATCTGCTGCGCTATGCCATGGAGAACGGCCTGGTTACCTCATCAGGCGGTGCGCCGGCGGCATCGGAGCCAGGCGGAACCTGAGCGACGGCAATCCCTGCCGTCCAGCCCGCGGTTCCGCGCTGGGTCCTGTCAGTCGATATCCAGCCCCAGCTTGCCCGACTCCCACTGCATCATGATTTTGCGCCGCCGTTGCGGCGAGGCATACATGAACAGGTTGAGGGTTTCCAGAAACTGGTTCTTCTGGATGGTGGAGAGACGTGCGAAATCTATCAGCAGTCGCCTGACGTCTGCGGTTTTCTTGTCCATCACTGTGTGTTCTCGGCCGCAGCTCATAAGCAAAGCACGCATGCGAGCGCCAGGATGGCGCCGCACAAGGAATTTGCTCATGGTGTGTCAAGCGCACAGGTGCGGCCATAGGACCCGTCCCAATCAGGCGGACTTTTCCTGTCCCTATTGGCGCACTCCATTTCGGAATTGATTCTGCGTTTTTATTGGTTTGCTGCAATCCAGTGGCGGAAAAGTTGTCGCACCGGGGTTGGGAAACAACCTTGCCCGGGTTTCTGTCGTTCCCGGGCCGTCATGCCCGGGCGGCGCTTGGCCCCATCTCGGCGTCGGCCAGGCCTGATTCGATGCCGTAGCGCAACAGGTCCACATCGCGTTTGAGCCCCAGTTTCAACATCGCCGCACCTTTCTGGGTGCTGATGGTCTTCTTGCTGCGGCTCAGGCGTTCGGCGATTTCGTTGACGGTCAAGCCCGAGACAAAGAAGCGGATGACTTCCAGTTCGCGGGTTGTCAGCATCTGCACCCCGGAGCTGCCCGAGGTCACCGCGCCGGCAATGTCGGTGATGGTGGGGGAAAGGTAGCGCCCGTTGGCGTATGCGCCGTGCACGGCCGGCAACAGGTGATTGAGCGAGTCGGATTTGCTCAGGATGCAGGAGATGCCAAGGCTCAGCAGTGAATGCACGATGCCGGGGTTCTCCAGCATCGTCAGCACCACTATCTTAATGGCGGGGTAGCGCTTCTTGACCAACTTGAAAAGCGCGATGCCATCGCCGTAGCGCCCGCCGGGCATAGAGTAATCAGAGATCAGCACGTCACAGGGGTTGCGCGCAAGCACATCCATCAACTCGGTTGAGTTGCGTGCAGAGCCCATTACCGACACCGTGCCGCTTGAGGTAAGGACGTACTGAAGGCCGGCACGCACGGCGGAATGATCGTCCGCGAGAACGACACGGAGGGTGAGTGGCTTCATGGCGGATCGGCTTCAGTTGTTGAACGGGAGAGGCCAGTAGAGAGGAGGCTTTGACGCTGCAGCGTGCGGGGCAGGAGGTAAAACGAAAGGTGGGTACGCGCTTTCCATTACTTTATTTGTGTACTGCCAGCAAAGTAAGCACTTGGCGTCTTATTCAGTGCGCCACGTTTCTAGGACGGGTCCGATCCCGTGATTTCATCCACGGAACCGATGCGCGCCCCTTGCGGCCCCTTTTTCAGCTGCCACAAGGGTGCTGCAGGCCACGTCCTGTGGGCCGCTGCCAACGGTTTCTGCAACGCCGGAGGTGTAGGCGAGGGCTCCTCCGCTGGGGCGGCGATGCCGGCAAGCCAGACGAGGAAAGGCGATGCAGTGCTGGAAGTTACACGCGTTATGGCTGGGTTATCATGGAAGATCGGCATACCTTCAAGGTCAATCACCGGATCGGCAAGCGTAAAGTGATGTATCACTTTATTATTGGCGGTCAACGGGTGAGGAAATGACGATGGCCGATCAGGGCGACAGCGAAAAACAGGATGCCGCGGAGCCAAAGCGCAGGGGCAGGCCACGTCTTTACGCTACGCCCTTGTCGCAGGCCGAGCGGGCCAAGCGCTACCGTAAAGCGCGGCAATGGGACGAGAGCAGCCTGGATGACTGTCGCGATCCGGTGTTGATGGACCGCTTGAGCTGGGCATTGAAGCACAAGGAAACCTCGGAAGACGCTCGGGCCGCGCTGGACATCTACCTGGAAGAACTGGTGCGCCGCCATCACAGCAAAGGAAAGTCGGCGTTGAAATGAGTGGAAGCGGCGCCAGTAGATGCGCTGCGGATGCAACCGGTGATGTCCGCCCGTTTGCTGGAACGCTGGGCCGAGGTGCGAGCTGGCAGCCGACCGCGAGTAGGGGCAGGGCAGTTGGGGGTGTCGGTTGTCGATGCCACGCGCCTGCGCAGACGGCAAATGATGCGTTGAGCACGGTGGAGTTCGTCCCGCCATACCGCCCGTGCAAGGGGCGCTGCCGCCCCTTGCATAGTTGGCCAGCGGCCGCTGTAGGGATCGGTTACGGGTCCAGCGCATGCATTTGGCAACGTCGGTGCCATCAATCCGCGACAAGCGAACTCTGGCCACGGCGAATGTGCACTACGGTCATTTCATTTCTGCCGGCGCTGTCTAAGCTCCGCGCATGACCTCGTTGATTGACCTGCAGCACGCCATTGCGCGGCACAGTGTTGCCGGTTTCAACCAGACCGCTGTTCCGCGGATGGCGTTGGCCCGTGCTGACAGTGTCAGTGGCGGGTCGGAATCTGTGTATGAGGCCTGGTTGCTGGTGGTGGCGCAGGGCCGCGTGCGCATGCAGCTGGGGGATGAGCCCTTCGAGTTGTCGGCCGAGCGCTATGCGCTGACCTCGGTGGATCTGCCCTTGACCGGCGAGGTGTGCGAGGCCAGCACGCAACAGCCATTCCTGGCACTTGCGCTGAGCCTGGAGCCGGTCATGCTTGCCTCTGTACTGTTGGACATGGGCGAACAGCTGCTTGATCTCCCGCCTTCGGCCGGCATGGCGCTTGGCGTGCTGGGAACGGACCTGCTGGATCCGCTGACACGCCTGGTCCGCCTGCTGAGTCAGCCCGTGGACATCGGCATGCTCGCGCCGATGATCGAGCGGGAGATTCTCTACCGGCTGTTGCTGGGCGAGCCGGGCGCAATGCTGCGCCAGCTCGCCTTGTCGGACAGCCGCCTGTCCAAGATCAGCAATGCCATCAGCCACATCCGGCGCCACTACGCCCAGCCGCTGCGGATTGAAGTGCTGGCCAAGGCGGTAGGCATGAGCCTGTCCTCCCTGCACCGGCACTTCCAGGCGGTGACCGGGATGAGCCCCCTGCAATATCAAAAGCGGCTGCGGTTGCAGGAGGCGCGGCGGCAACTGACCGCTCGCCAGCAGAGTGCTGCAGGCATCGCCTTTGCAGTGGGTTACGAAAGCCCATCCCAGTTCAGTCGCGAGTACAAGCGGATGTTTGGCGTCGCGCCGTCGCGCGATGCGCTGGAACTTCGCCAAAGCGTGCTGCAGCCAAGGCGCGGCCCGATGACGGACTGATCGGCCGCGCACCTGCCACCGCCGTTGCCCCTGACAGAATCAGGCAAGGATCTGCCGGTATCCATCTACCGGAAATCGCAGCAACAGCCCTAGTCTTCCAGCCGTGGTCCGGTGTTTTGTCTGCCGTGAACAGGCAAGCTGTTCCTGCATCTATCGGGGCAGATGCGTTGCTGTCTGCTGCCGCTCCGGCAGGTCGGCTTGCCTCTGTAAACCAACGTGGTTGCAGGTGGAGGTTGTTCAATGCGGGGACATTCGGTTCTACGCACGGATGGTGCTGCTCGGCCGATCCGCTGCAGTACTTGACGCCCAAGCCGATTGCACTGTGGCAGATGGACCAAGGCTTCGAGGCGTTGAGGGACGGCTTCATTGCCGCTTGGTGATTACCTACTTCGAACACTGATGCTTTGAAAGCGCAGTGAAGGTGTTCCGTCTGGGCAGGGAGGCGAATTTCCTATGAGTGATGCGATGCAGACACAACAACGTATTGTGGTGGTTGGAGGCGGTGTTGCCGGGATCGAGATTGCAACCTCGCTCGCGCGGCGCGGTCGTGATTGGCCAGGCGCAGCGTCCGTAACGCTTATCGACAGCGATGTCGCCCATGTCTGGAAGCCCATGTTGCACACCATCGCGGCGGGCACCCGGGATATTTCGCAGCAGCAGACAACTTTTCTGGCACAGGCGCGGGAAGCTGGATTCAGCTACCAACCCGGTGAGCTGTGGGGTGTGGATCGCAGCCGTCGCGAGGTGTTGCTGGCCGAGGTGCGCAGTGCTGACGGGCGCGTGCTGGTGCCTGCACGGCGCGCGGCCTACGATGCCTTGGTCATTGCTGTCGGCAGCCAGGCCAACGATTTCCGCACCCCCGGCGTGGCCAGTCATTGCTTCAAGATCGACTCGCGCGTACAGGCCGATGCCTTCAACCGCGAGCTGCGGATCCGCGTGCTGCAGTCGTTTGCGCACGGCAAGCCGCTGTCCATTGCCATAGTCGGCGGCGGCGCCACCGGCGTTGAGTTGGCGGCGGAACTGGTGCAGCTGGTGGATGTGGCCGAAGGCTACGGCGCGAAGGGCCTGGCTGCCAGGATCAGCATCCATCTGATCGAGGCGGGTCCGCGGCTGCTTGCTGCATTTCCGCAGGACATCTCAGTTGCAACCAGCGCAAGGCTGCAGAGCCTGGGCGTCAAGGTGATGCTGGGTACGCAGGTAAAGGCAGCCAATGCCGAGGGCCTGGTGCTGGATAGCGGTGTGCTGCCGGCCGCATTGCGGGTGTGGGCGGCGGGGGTGAAGGCGCCAAATTTCCTGGCCGAGATGGACGGGCTGGAAACCAACCACAACAACCAGCTGCTGGTGCTGCCGACGCTGCAAACCACCAAGGACCCGGCCATCTACGCGGTAGGGGATTGCGCTGCACTGACCTTGCCAGACGCTGAGCGACCATTGCCGCCCACCGCACAGGTGGCGCATCAGCAGGCGCAATATCTGGTGCGCAACCTGCGCAGGCAGTTGAACGGCGAAAAAGTGACAGATTTCACCTATCGGGACTTCGGTGCATTGGTGTCCCTGGCCGACTATGACGCTTTTGGTTCACTGGGGAAATTCGGCATATTCAAGGGCGGCACCATACGCGGCCGGCTTGCGCAGTTCAGTCACATCATGTTGTACCGCAGCCATCAGGCCAGAATCCACGGCTTCTGGCGCGGCGGCCTGCTGTGGCTGGTGGACCGCTTGAACGCGCGGTTGCGGGCACCGATCCGGCTGGATTGATCCGATCTGCCGCTGCACCTGCAGCAGTGTTTACCGCTTGATTGCGGGTTGGTTGCGAGCAGCGTCAGTCGATACACGCTCGCTGTGTGCGCGGCGATACTCAGATCCGCAGTGCATCCACTACCAGCGCGAACGCGGCTGAATGTTGGCGGCGGCTGGGGTAGTACAGGTGGTAGCCGGGGAAGGGCGGGCACCAGCTCTGCAGCACGCGCACCAGCCGGCCCTGCTCGATATACGGCGCGAACTCGCCTTCCGGTAGAAAACTGATGCCCAGGCCATCCAGCGCGGCCTGCACGATGGGCGGTGAGGTGTTGAATACCGCCTGGCTTTCAACCCGCACGTTGACCTGCCGGCCATTGCGCTCGAACTCCCAGACATACAGGCCGCCCGAGCTGGACAGGCGGATGTTGATGCAGTTGTGGCCGGTGAGGTCGGCGGGAACCTTGGGCGCTGGATGCTGTTCCAGATAGGCGGGCGAGGCGACCGCGGCCATGCGGACTTTCGGGCTGATCGGCAGGGCGATCATGTCCTTGTCAATGCTCTCGCCAAGGCGTACACCGGCGTCGAAGCGATCGGCGACGATGTCGCGCAACGCATAGCTGACATCGAACTCGATGTGGATGTCCGGGTAGCGGTGCATCAACGGCAACAGCTTGGGCAGCAGGATGGTCTGCAGCGAGTGGTCGCCGCAGGTAAGTCGCAGGGTGCCGGCAGGGGTGTCGCGCATCGCGCTGAGGGCATCGAGCTCGGCTTCTATCTCGTCAAAACGGGTGCCGATAGCGGCCAGCAGGCGCTCACCGGCGGGGGTTGGCGACACGCTGCGGGTGGTGCGGGTGAGCAGACGGATCTGCAGGCGTTCTTCCAGTGCCTTGATGGCCTGACTGAGCGCGGACTGTGAGACACCGAGCAGCGCACCGGCGCGGGTGAAGTTGCCTTCGCGGGCGACACAGACAAAGGCGAGTAGATCGTTGAGGTTGCGGCGTGCCATGGGCGCAGTGTGGCATGTCAGATTGATTAGTTCAGCTAATAGTGGCTAGAAGCATTGATTACCTTATCAATCCAGTGATCCGGGTGGACAATGGCGCCACCCCCTTAGAACGTTGGAGTTCCCCATGTCTGTCAAAGCCTACGGCGCGCATGCCGCCGACAAGCCGTTGGAGTCGATGGATATCACCCGCCGCGCGCCGGGAGCGCACGACGTGCAGATCGATATCGCCTATTGCGGCGTCTGCCACTCGGACCTGCACCAGGTGCGTGCCGAGTGGGCTGGCACCCAGTTCCCCTGCGTCCCCGGCCATGAAATCGTCGGCAAGGTAGCGGCGGTGGGCGCCCATGTAAGCGGCTTCAAGCCCGGCGACCTGGTCGGCATTGGTTGCATCGTTGACAGCTGCAAGCAGTGCGAGGATTGCGACAGCGGCCTGGAGAACTATTGCGACGGCATGGTCGGCACCTATAACGGCGTAACCGAAGATGCGCCGGGCTGGACGCTGGGCGGCTACTCGCAGGAAATCGTGGTGCACGAGCGCTATGTGCTGCGTATCGGCCACCCCGAAGCGCAGCTTGCCGCTGTGGCCCCGCTGCTGTGCGCCGGCATCACCACCTACTCGCCGCTGCGGCATTGGAATGCCGGCCCGGGCAAGACGGTGGGTGTGGTCGGCATCGGTGGCCTGGGCCACATGGGCATCAAGCTGGCCCGCGCGATGGGCGCGCACGTGGTTGCGTTCACCACGTCCGAATCCAAGCGCGAAGCAGCGATCGCCTTGGGTGCTGATGAAGTGGTGGTGTCACGCGATGCAGCGGCCATGGCCGCGCAGGGCAAGCGTTTTGACCTGATCGTCAATACTGTGGCTGCACCACATGATCTGGACGCGTTCCTCGCGCTGCTCAAGCGTGATGGCGCCATGGTGCTGGTTGGTGCACCAGCAACCCCGCATCCCTCGCCGAATGTGTTCAACATGATCACCAAGCGCCGCACCCTGGCCGGTTCGATGATTGGCGGCATTCCGGAAACCCAGGAGATGCTGGATTTCTGCGCCAAGCACCAGATCGTGGCCGACATCGAAATGATCACTGCCAGTGAGATCAACGATGCCTACGAGCGGATGCTCAAGGGTGACGTCAAATATCGTTTCGTGATCGACAACGCCAGCCTGTCTGCCTGAGTGCGGTGGGCGCGTGACGCCCCTCTGGCGTTGCGTTGATGGGCCGGTGCTGTGATGGCACCGGCCCATCTTGCATTGGGGCTTGGGCTTCGAAGCGGTTGTAGGCGCTATGCAGGGCAGGACAGCTTGCCCGTGTTGCGCGCCGCTTCCCGGGCCGGGGCCGCAATGGTTGCCACGCCCGCGAGCAAAGTGCCTGCAGGCAGGACAGCAGCTACCAGCGTGGCGTTGCCACTGCAGGTGTCGCATGCGAGGGAAACAGCGGCAGTACGTACTCTGACAGTTCCTGCAGTACCTCGGCGGCGGGCCGCGCGGAGAACTGGATTCCCAGCGCGGCGTGATTGACGCCTGCCCGTTGCCATTCGCCGAGCAGATCGATCAGTCCATTGCGGCCCGTCCTCAAGGTATAGCCACCGTTGATTGGCGTGCGCGGATGGTTGGGGTCGTCGACCAGATCCAGCCATTCGTTGGTGACATGCGGACGGAAGCCACCATCGGGGATGAGTGCGCGCCACGCGCGGATCTTCTCGGCCAGTCGCTTCGGGCCGGCAGCGTGGTGGGTTGCATCCGGGTAGGTCAGCCAGCCATCGGCGTGCTCTGCCACCCATTGCAGCGTTTGCCGGGAAGTGCCGGTGACCAGCAGCGGTACCGCTCCGGCCACCGGCTTGGGCAGCAGTTCCACCCCACGGGCGCTGCCCAGTCGCGAGCTGATGTTGGCTGCGCCCGGTTGCATCAATTCGCGCACATAACTGACCGCATCTGCAAAACGCTCGCCGCGCTGCGCGTGGTCCAAGCCGTAGGCCGGAAACTCGACCGGCCTGTCGCCCGACGCAATACCCATTACCAGGCGCCCAGCGGAGAGCTGATCGATGGTTGTCGCTGACTTTGCCAGGTCGATGGGGTGTCGCAAGGAGAAAATCGCACTGCCTGTGGCCAGCGCAATGCGGTCGGTTTGTGCGGCAAGGAATGCCAGGTAGGTGAAGGGGTCGAACAGCTGGCCAGCGTCGCCAAAATGAGGGTCGAACAAAGGGACATCACGTACCCAGACCGCGGCGAAACCGACGCGGTCAAGCAGGCTGACGAGTTCCGCCTGGCCTGCAAGCACGCCCATTTCGCCGCGATAGAAGCGCAGCGGCAGGAAGACTCCAAGACTCAAGGCATCTTCGCGGAACATGCGCTGGTAGCCCGGATGCCGGGCGAAAGCCGGTGCTGAGGCGCCAACCAGTGCTGCAGACGTTGCTGCAGTGTCGTTCAAGTAAGTCATCGGTATCTCGCTCACGGGCCGGTGGCAGGTTCGGGGATCAATACGCCGCGCTGTACCGCCGGACGTCGCGCAATCCGCGCATGCCACTCGCTCAGGTGCGGGTAGTGGCTGAAGTCCATATCGATGACATTGGCGATATGGGTCCAGCCGAAGCCGGCGATGTCGGCAATGGAGTACTCCTCGCCGGCCAGCCAGGGGCGATCAGCCAGGCGCTGGTCTAGCGTGGCAAAGAACTCATTGCTCAAACGGCGATAGCGCTCGATGGCTGCGGGTAGCGGCGTATCGGCAAACATCTCGAAGTGGACGCGCTGGCCCAGAATCGGACCGACGCTGGCGGAATGGAACATCAGCCAGCTGATCGCTTCCCAGCGCGGTGCCGGCGCCTGCGGCAGTAGGCGGCCGCTGCGTTCGGCCAGATACAGCAGGATCGCAGCGGATTCAAAGAGGGTGATGCCGGCGGACGTGTCCACCAGAACCGGAATCCGTGCATGCGGATGCAGCTTCAGAAATGCGGCCTGTTGGTGCTCGCCGTCTGCGATGCGGACGTGATGGACCTGGTAGGGCACGCTCAGCTCTTCCAGCGCGATGGAGATCTTGAAGCCGTTAGGCGAACTGTCGGTGTACAGACGAAGCGACGGATTCGACATGAGGTTGTCCTTATTAAAGGTAGGGGCATTGCGTGCGCGATGGACACTGCGCGTTGGGTGAAGGGGAAGAAGGTTTGTCGACAAGCGACCGTGATGGGAGTCAGGGCAGGCATGCAGCGGGAAGGGTTCAAGCGGCCTGCCGCCATCACTGGTCAACGACACGACGAGTGACGGGGCGAGCAGGCCAACGAAGGTTGCTGGCTGTGGCTATGCCGGCTCGGCAGCGCTGTTGGCGGCAGCCGTTGGTGCCAGCTGCCGGGCAAATCGCGCGTACACAGCCGGAAGCACGAACAATGTGAAGGTGGTGCCCACGATCAAGCCCGAGACCAGCACCACCGCAATGGCGCGTTGGCTGCCGGCACCGGCACCAGTGGCGAAGAGCAAAGGCAGCAGACCACCGACCATCGCAGCGGTGGTCATCAGGATCGGGCGAACGCGGGTACGTGCTGCTGCAAGGACTGCCGCAGTACGGTCGAGTCCCTGACTGCGTTGCTGCGCGTTGGCGAATTCGACGATCAGGATGCCGTGCTTGGCGATAAGGCCGATCAATGTCACCAAGCCGATCTGGGTGTAGATGTTCAACGTGCCGAAGCCGAAGAACAGTGCGATCAGGGCACCGAACGCGGCCAGCGGCACGGTGGTCAGGATCAGCAGCGGGTCGCGGACACTTTCGAACTGCGCTGCAAGTACCAGGAAAATAAATACCAGAGCGAACGCAAAGGTGATCGCAAAGCCGCCTTGCTCCTGCAGGTATTGGCGGGATTCGCCGAGGAAGTCGACCTGATAGCTGCCGGGCAGTTTGTCTGCGGCGAGCTGCAATACCTCCACGGCTTGCCCCAGGGTGACGCCCGCCGCCGGCACCGCCACCAGCGTGGCGCTGTTCAACTGGTTGTGCTGGGTAAGTGCATTGGCTTCCACGCCGTGCTCCAGACTGACCACGGAAGACAACGGCACCTGGGTGCCTGCGGCGCTGCGTACGTGGTAGAGCGTCAATGCCTCAGGGGTCAAGCGCTGATCACGTGGCGATTGCGGAATCACGTCATAGGCGCGTCCCTGTGCGCCAAAGCGGTTGACGTAGGATTCGCCGACCAGGCGAGCGAGCGTGTCGCCAATCTCCTTCATGCTCAGGCCCAGGTCATGCGCACGTGAACGATCGATGCGCACGTTGACGGTGGGGCTGGCAAAGCTGAGGTTGGAATCAACGAAAGCAAACTTGCCGCTGGCCACGGCAGCCGCTTCCAGCGTCTGCATTGCGGTATGCACCGCTTCGTGCCCGGCCGCCGATGCCAATACCATCTGGACCGGGAAGCCGCCTGCGGAGCCGGGGAGGGGCGTAGGTAGATAAGCGGAACCGGCAATGCCTTCGACGCCTGCCAAGGTTTGCTGCAACGTGTTCATGATTTCGCTTGAGGTGCGCTCGCGCTCGGCCCAGGGCGTCAACATCACGCCGCCCCAACCCAGGTTGAGGGCACTGCCGACGCCTTGCACCATGTAGGTGTTCCTGGCCTCCGGGATGTTGTTCAATGCGGCGGCCACGCGTGCCGACTGGCTTTCGAGAAACTCCAGGTTGGCCGATTGCGGGGCTTTCATGTCCACGACGATCTCGCCTTGATCTTCGGTGGGTGCCAGTTCGGATTGCAGTCCGTTGAACAGCACCGGCAGGCACAGCAGCGCCCCTGCACCGAGCAGCAGGATCGGGCGGGTGTCGCGCAACAGCCGTGCAAGCAGATCGTGATAGGCGCTCACTACGCGCGTGGTGGTCCGCTCCACGATCTGGCCGAACCGGCCAGGGTGTTCTTTGCGCAACAGCTTGGACGCCACCATCGGAGAGATCGTCAGCGCGACGATGGCCGAGACCACAACCGCAGCGGCCAGGGTGAACGCAAACTCGCGGAACAGCGCGCCGGTCAACCCGCCAACCAGACCGAGTGGCGCATACACCGCGATCAAGGTTGCCGCCATGGTCAACACCGGTCCGGCGATCTCGCGCGCGCCGTTGATGGCTGCAGCGCGAGGGGCTTCGCCATCCTCGATTCGACGATGGACGTTTCCCCCACCACGATGGCGTCGTCCACGACCAAGCCGATCGCCAACACCATTGCCAGCAGCGTCAGCAGGTTCAGGCTGAATCCCAGTGCGAACATGATCGCGGCCGCACCCAGCAGCGACAGCGGAATGCTCAGCATCGGCACCGCCACGGCGCGTACCGAGCCCAGGAAGAGAAAGATGACCAGTACCACTTCCAGGCTGGCGATGATCAGCTTGGCCTTGACGTTGCCGACCGCCGCGTCAATGAACACCGTGACGTCATACGGAATCGCCATGGTGCTGCCCGACGGCAACTCGAGTCCGTCCAGTACCGCGCGTACTTCGCGGGAGATGGTCAATGGATTGCCGCCCGGCGTGGCCATCACTTCCAGATACACCGCTGCCTCACCATTCATGCCAGCCGTCTGGTTGCGGCTTTGCGCGCCGATTTCCACCGATGCCACATCCTGCAGCCGCACCAGACCGGCGCCTGACTTCACCACCAGCTGGCGGAAGCCTTCGACACTGTCCAGCTGGGTATCGGTGCGCACGTTGGATACGACCAACACACCTTTTACCTGGCCGGGTGCGGCCTGGTAGTTGTTATCGGCGATGGCCGCGTCGATATCGGCACTGGTTACGCCGTGGGCTGCCATCCGCAGCGGATCGAGCCAGATCCGCATCGACAGTGTCTGTCCGCCCAGTACATTCACCGCAGCGACGCCTTCCACGGTGGTCAGACGCGGGCGCGCCACCCGCATGAGGTAGTCGGTGGTAGCAGTAGCGGCTTGGCCGTTGGGGGCAGTGAAGCCTGCGTACACCACGCCAATCGCACCTGGTGCCTGGCGCACGACCACCGGGTCGTATGCATCCTCTGGCAGCAGGTAACGAACCTCGTTGACCTTTGCCAGCACCTCGGTCAATGCGGCATCGGAATCCGCGTTCAGGCGCAGATGGGCGGTGATGGTGCTGCGCCCTTGTTCGGATGAAGAAGTGAGGTATTCAACGCCCTGCGTGGTGGCCACGGCCTGTGCCAGCGTGGTGGTGACGAAACCCTGCATCAGGTCGGCCGGGGCGCCTGGATACTCCGTGGTTACGGTGACCACGGCGCTTTCGATGCGCGGGTACTGCCGCAACGGCAGATCCAGCAGTGCGCTCAAACCCACCAGTACGATCAGCAGGGCGAAGGCAGTGGTAAGGACCGGACGGCGGATGAAGAAGTCGGTAAAGGCCATCGTCACTGCCCCTTGCTTGCAGCAACGGGTGGGACTGCAGTGGCAGGCATGCTCACCTGGGCGCCGTCCTGCAGATTGATCTGGCCTGAAGTGACCACCAGCTCACCTGCCTGCAGGCTGCCGCTATGCAGTGCTACGCGGTCCCCGTGGCGCACGCCGGTCTGTACCGGTAGCAGATGCGCCTGAGGCTTGCCGTTGTTGTCACGGACGACATAGAGCGAATCGCCAGACAGCGACGCGCTGATCGCGATGGCAGGTACCGTCACCGCAGGTGGCTCGGGCGGCAGCGTTACCAGCACCCGGGCGAAGGTTCCTGGCCACAACTTGCCCTTGTCAGCGGTGGGCAGGGTGGCGCGCACGGTGACCATGCGATCGTTCTGATCCACGCGTGGATCAATGGCGCTGATGCGGCCGATGGTGCTGCTGTCGGCGACACCATCAGCGCTCAGCTGTACTGCCAGACCTTCGCTCAGCAGCGATAGGAACCGCTCCGGCACCCGGAAGTCGACATGCAGATGGCGAAGGTCGGTCAGCGTGGCGATTGGTGTGCCCGCTTCAACGAACTGACCAAGGTTGACCTGGCGCACGCCCAGCACACCCTCGAATGGTGCGCGTACGCGTCGTTGTGCGATCTGCGCCTGTACCTCCGCGACCTGCGCGTGTTGCTGGGCATGGCTGGCTTGGTGCTGCTCGAACTCGGCACGTGAAAGGATCTGGTCTTTCAGGCGGTGCGCGCGTGCCAGGCTTGCGTCCGCCAGCGTTGCCGCCGCGCGGTGGCGGTCAAGCTCGCGTTGCAGCGGCGCATCATTGAGCTGCGCCAATGCTGCGCCAGCCTTGACGGACTGGCCGCTGGTGAAGTGCAGTGCCGTGATTCGGCCGGCTACCTCGGCCGCTACCAGTACCTGCTGGTCCGCTACCACCGTGCCGATTGCTTCGATCTGTCTGGGCAGTGTTTCGCGTCTTGCGGCTTCGGCGACAACCGCTACCGCTGACGGTGCGCTGGCAGTGGCCGCAGCGCTGGCCGCACTGCGTTTGCGATGGGCATCAAAGAGTGCGAGCAGAACAAGCAGGATGACCACGCCGACGGCAATCCCGATCAGGACGAAGCCGCGTGTGCGGTGATTGCGGGCGTTGGCGCTCATCGCTGTGCTCCCGCAGTTGTTGCAAAGTTCATTTCAGTTGACGTCCTGGGACTGGGAATGGCCGCAGTCTAGGTGTCACCGGGTGCTGGAAAAAACGATTTTCCTTCTCGTAAGAAGTTAGTTTTTCTGATGTGAACTGGGGTCACGGATACTTGCTGTTGAACAGGATATGTTGGCGGGCCGAGGCCTCGTGTGTGAGCAGAGCCGCCTTGCGTTGAAGGCCAGCGCTGTAGCCGGACAAGGAACCATTGGTAGCGATGATCCGGTGGCAGGGGATGATGATGGAGATCGGATTGAGCGCATTGGCGCGGCCGATGGCGCGGGCCGACGAGGCCGGCTGCAGTTGTCGTGCAAGCGCACCGTAGGTGGTGGTTGAGGCATACGGAACCTCAGCCAGTTTCAGCCATTCGCGGCGTAGAAATTCGCTTCCGCGTGGTGCCAATGGCAGGGTGAAGACCTTCCGTTCGCCATTGAAGTATTCGTCAAGCTGGGCAGCCACACGGCTTACCGCATGCGGGTCCGGTTGCAGCGGCAGCGCCCACTCCTGGCAACCCGCCGCGCGCTCGTCATCAATGAAATCCAGACGGAGCAAGGCCCCGACGGGGTCGACGATGGCCAGCATCTGGCCCAGCGGCGTGTGAATGTGGCCGCCACTCAACGGCGCGAGCCTGGCCTGTAACCGGCTATCCATAAATTTAGCTTTTCTTACTTTGTCCAATGGCCCATGCTGAGCGCCGATTGGCCGCGCCAATACCGATTTTTTCTAAAGCACAACGTCAGGAAATCCAAACTCATGGGCGCAGTCCTTCCGCTGTTGGCGTTGCGTGCGTTTGTGGAGACCGGCCGGCACGGCAGTCTCAAAGCCGCCGCCGAAGTGATGGGGGTCAGCCCCGGTGCCATCAGTCAGCAGCTGAAACTGTTGACCGAGCGCACCGGCGTGAGCCTGTTCATCCGCAACCGCAACGGGGTTGCGCTCAGCCCTGCCGGCGCACAGGTTTACCCGGCATTGCTCCGCGCATTCGACACCATCCAGGACAGCATGGCGCTGCTCGAGGCGATCAACGGGCGTCAGACCTTGACGATAAGCACGGTACCGAGCTTCGCCGCATCCTGGCTGGTGCCGCGCTTGGGCCGTTTTACCGGCCAGCATCCGGATATCGAGATACGGGTGGAGGCATCTTCGGCACTGGTTGATCTGCGCCGTGACCGCATCGATGTCGCCGTTCGTCATGGCCTCGGGCAATACCCTGGGTTGGTCTCGCGGCATCTGGCATCGCCGGTGTTCCTGCCGGTCGCTTGCCCTGGTCTGCTGGCCGAGGGACCGCGCATACGCTCGCCAAAGGACTGCCTGAAATATCCGTTGCTGCAGGATTCCGACCGCAGCGATTGGCGGTTGTGGTTCAAGGCGCTGGGGATGGCGGATGATCCACGCATCGAGCGCGGGCCCGCTTTCGATGACGATGTGTTGCTGATCCGGGCAGCTGAGGCCGGGCAGGGCATCGCCATGGTGCGTGATGTCTACGTGCAGGCCGAAGTGGCGAGCGGGCGGCTGGCCGTTGCCTTGGATCAGCCTTGGCCAACCGCGTTTGCGTACTATGCTGTGACCTTGCCTGGCGCGGATGAGAAGCCCGCAATCAGTGCGTTTCTGGCATGGCTGCAGCGCGAAGCCCAGGCCGAGGAGGCGCTGCGTTAGCGCAGCAGCAGGATGAGCCACGTTTGCGGATTGGCCGGCAGCTACCATCGCATACATCTGCCATCGCGGGCCACCATGCAACCAGGCTTTCATTGCCATGACAGCGCGCCCGCTGGCAACCGGGCGCGCTGTGTCTACGATGCTGAGGTTGAAGGCGTAGGCAGCCGTTATGAAGTTGCGGGCTTGCGCTTGCCGCCCCACGACTTGCTGGCGATCATCCACTTGCCGTCAATGTTCAGCAGTGCCAGATAGTCCACGCCATCCCAGCCTGGGTAGTTCAGCACCACTTTGACCATCGCTATTTCATCGGTGACGTCCAGGATCTCGTAGGTTCGATGGCGCTGGTCTTCATCGGCAGCAGGTTTGCCCGGAAATCCTTCAGCCCATTCCTCGGCAGTCAACGTGACAATCTTGCCGGTGGCCGTTGAATGCCCGACGACGATGCCGTCCTTTCTGAAGGCTTCAAAGATAAGTGCGGAATCGCCGGCCTCAAAGCCTCGCATCAGCTGTTGCATGACTTGTTCGACGGCCGCGCGATTGCTGTTCTGCGCCATTGCGGATGCGGGGAGGAGAATCAGTGCTGCTGCGAGCACAAGCGAGCGTAAGGAGGATTTCATTTTAGTCCTGGTGGTCATTGGTGGATGGATGGGTATCTGGAAACCTGTGAACGGCGCTGTGCCGCCACTCAGTCGGTCGCGGTGTTGCCGGTAGTGGTCGAGGCTGCCTGGCTACGTAGAAGTTCGACGACGGCCTGTGCCAACGGTGCGGCCGAGGCGTAGTTCTGGCCCGTCACCACGCGCCCGTCGACTTCGATGTAGGGCGCCTCACTGTCGACGGCGCGGAAGATGCCGCCGCGTTCGCCCACTGTTTTGCGGATGAGAAACGGGAACTGCTTGAAGTACGCCGCAGCCTGATCTTCATGCTCCTCCGGGAAACCGGTGATGCGCTTGCCGGCAAGCAGGCTTTGGCCATCGGATAGCCGGAGGTTCACGATGCCGGCGGTGCCGTGGCAGACCGCCGAGATCACCCCGCCGTTGCGCTCGTAGACATGCATGGCGATGCCCTGCAGGCGGCGGTCCTCGGCCACGCCATACATGGCATTGCTGCCACCGACGTAGTACACGGCCCGGTAGCGCTCGGGGTCGACCTGGTCGGGGGTCAGGGTGTTACCCAGCCCGGTCATGATGCGGCTGTCCTGCAGCCGCGATTCCATGTCCTGGCTGACATAGCTGTCCAGGATCGGCACCGCGCCACCATCGGGTGAGACAAAGTCCACCTCATGGCCGGCTGCCTGGAAGGTGTCCCAGGCGTTGACCACCTCGCCAAAGCTGACACTGGCCGGCAGCGTGGAATCGCCGTGGACCTTGCTGCTGGCAAGGACGAACAGGATGCGGCCGGGCTGGCCGTCGGCCGCCGGGACCAGGTTGGCGTCACCCGGGTTTGAGCTGGTGATTGCAGTGGCTGCGCTGCTGCTCAGCCCTGGCTCCATCGTCGGGGCCGTGCTGGCATGGGCATTGCGGAAGCCGCTGGGCCAGGCCAGCAGCAGCAACAACAGGATGGGGATCAAGCGGGATATGGGCATCGATGCTGGCTCGTGAGGTGGAGCCAGCAGACTAGGTGATCCCTTTCAGATCAATGTCTTGGGGTGTAATTCAGGAGTGCTGAAATCGATTCCCGGAGTTGTTTCCGGCTGCGCGGAAGGCCGCAGGGGTAATCCCTTCGAGCTTTTTGAAGGCGCTGTGGAAGGTGGACATCGATTGGAAGCCGGCCTCCTCGGCAACCCGTTCCAGCGGCTTGGCTGGCAGCTGCCGCAGCAAGGCCTTGGCCTCCACCACCCGCAGCTGCGCCAAATAACTTTTGAACGAGGTCCGTTTGTTGTCGTTGAGCAGTTGTGACAAGCGCGTCTGCGGAATGCCGAGGCGGCGGGCGAGGCGGGGCAGGGTCAGCGCCGGGTCCAGATGCAGCCGCTCACGGTCCATCAGCTCTTCCAGTGCCTGCAGCTGCGGCGTTGCCTCGGCGTCGGAGATGCGTCGGTCCTGGTAGGGCTCGATCGGTGCCCGGCCCGCCCGCAGACGCAGATACACAAGCACACTTGCAGCCAGCACAAAGGTGAAGGACAGCGCTCCGACGATGTAGGAGGTGTAGCCGGAGGTGAAATAGGCCGCCCAGATGAGCCAGACACCAATCAATGCGCCCAGCAGCAACCGGCCTGAAGGCGTGCCCATGAGCCCGCTGCGGTGCCGCAGCAACTGCGCGCTCGCAAGCAGCAGATAGCCAAGCCAGATGTACTGGATGGCCGGGGTAATGGTCCATCGCCATAGCTCGACATGGCCGGTGTAGGGCAGCAACATATTCACCAGCAGGGTGATCGCCAGCACGCCGGCGACGTGCCAGCGGTCGATGCGGCTGAGCCCTGTGCTGTTGGCCAGGCTGGAGCGCAGCAGGAAGAACAGGCAGGGGCCGATCAGGAAGCAGGCGGTCAGGCCCAGCTGCAGAACGATCCTGGGGATGTCCGGCCAGAAATGGAAGGCAACCGATTTGCCGGTGCGCACCCCGACCATCAGGATCAACAACGCCAACCACCGCTGGCTGGGCTCGCCTCTGGCGCGCCACCACAGCACCGAGGCCACGACCAGGCCGTTGAAGGCGCCGAGCATGGCGAAGAAGAACAGGAAATGTTGGCTCAGCATCAGCGGAGTATTGGGGAAAAACGTATTCAGTCAAGTTGCGACGCGAGCATCCGGACGGGGCAAGCCCGAGCCGCGCGGGCCAGGAATTCGACTCTGGGCAGCCTGTGAACCGGCACATCAACTGTTACCCGACGGCCGCTTGCCACGGCTTCAGCTGACTTGGGACAGGATGATCCCGACCGCGGCGCACCAGCACACCAGCACGAACCAGGTCAGTACGGCGTTGGCGGACAGCCCGCGATGGCGCACCACCAGGCTGACCACCAGTGCTGCCACCAGCGGAACGATAAACAAGCTGAGGACCCAGATCCATGGATGTTCTTTCATGAGCGCTCTCTTGCGCGGGGGAGGAACCGAGAAGCGAGCCTGGACAGTTGTCGAGCAGGAGCCCCGCCATCGGCGTGCGGCAGATCCCTCCGCTGATTTGACCGGCCGCGCTTCAAACCTGTGCTGCGCAGGCACATGCATTGCCTGCGCAGCGTTGTAGGCTTGTGATGGCTGTCGCCCTGCGCAGGTTTGCAGCGCAGGCGTTGCGATCAGGACTTGGGCATCAAGGATTCCACTACACGATCAATGGTGAAACTTGCGGCCTTGGCCCTTGGCGGGAATTCCTTGAAGCTTTCCAGCCACTTCATCAGCAAGGGCGGTGCGGAATAGAGCAGGAAATTCTGTTCCACCAGCCAATCGTTGTACTTGAAGCTTTCCTCGCCGCGTTCGAACGGGTCCGAACGCAGGTCGAAGAATTTCGGGATGCGCATTGGCCGCAGATGGGTGCGCCAGACTTCGATTCCCGTCTCGGTCTGCTCCAGAAAAACCACCTTGTAGCGGCCCATGCGCACGGCCATGCATTCGCCATCGTCGCTCCAGTAGATGAAGGCCTTTCGCGGCGATTCAGCGTCTTTGCCATGCAGGAACGGCAGCAGATTCTCGCCGTCCAGGTGGACCTTGAATGTCTGTGCGCCGAGCGCATGCCCCTTCTTCAGGTTCTGCACCAGGTCAGGATCATCGTTGGCGGCGGCAAAAGTGGGTATGAAGTCCTGCAGCGAGGCGATGTCATTGACGACGCGTCCTGGCTCAATCACGCCCGGCCACTTCCACACACAGGGAATGCGCCAGCCACCTTCCCAGTTGGTGTCCTTCTCGCCACGGAACGGGGTTGCACCGCCGTCCGGCCACGACAGCACTTCGGCGCCGTTGTCGGTGGTGAACACCACCATGGTGTTGTCGGCGATGCCCAGATCATCGAGCTTCTTCAGCAGTTCGCCCACGTAGCCGTCGAGTTCAACCATGCCATCCGGGTACAGGCCCAGGCCCGTCTTGCCGCGCGAGGCAGGCTTGAGATGGGTGAATACATGCATGCGGGTCGGATTGAAGTAGCAGAACCAAGGCTTGCCGTCCTTGTTGTTGCGATCGATGAAATCCAGCGCGGCGCCGACGAATTCCTCGTCCACGGTTTCCATGCGCTTGCGGGTGAGCGGGCCGGTGTTCTCTATGACCTGCTTGCCGACCCTGCCGAACTGCGCATCGTCAGTGGCATCGTCCTTGTCTGTTGCTTTGCACTTGAGCACGCCACGTGGCCCAAAGCGTTTGCGGAATGCAGGATCCTTGGGGTAATTCTCGTATTCGGGTTCTTCTTCGGCATTGAGGTGATAGAGGTTGCCAAAGAATTCATCAAACCCGTGCACGGTAGGCAGGTGCTCGTTGCGGTCGCCCAGGTGGTTCTTGCCGAACTGCCCGGTCGCGTAGCCGTAGCTTTTTAGTACATTGGCGACAGTGGGATCCTCAGCCCCCAGACCAAGCGTTGCGCCAGGCATGCCGACCTTGGTCAAGCCAGTGCGGATCGGCGACTGGCCCGTGATGAATGCGGCGCGGCCTGCGGTACAGCTCTGTTGGCCGTAGAAGTCGGTGAATCTGGCGCCCTCCTTGGCAATGCGGTCGATGTTTGGCGTGCGGTAACCCATTATTCCGTCGTTGTAACAGCTTGCGTTGAACCAGCCGATGTCGTCGGCCATGATGAAGAGGATGTTGGGCTTGTTCGCGTCCATAGCACAGCTCCGGGGTAATAAGCCAAAGCCTACAATCGGCGTCGCCGCCGGAAATCCGAAAAAAAACCAGAAACGCGGCAGTAAAACTACCTGCCGCGTCTGTGCAGGCCTGCATCGCAACCCCGGCTTACTGCCCCAGCTTGCTCTCTGCCATCTTCTTGATCATCTCATCGATGTTCAGGCTGCTGGCTTCCTGGCGCGGCGGGTAATCCTTGAACGTGCGCAGATGCTCATGCATTTCATGCAGCATGATGTTCATGATGCCGCTCTTGTGCTGCGACTGCTCCGCACGAGGGCCCGGTGCCTGCTCGTAGGACTCGAACGGATCCTGGCGGATGTTGAACAACCACGGTATTTCCAGCTGCTTGGCGCTGCCGTAGTAGCCATCGCGCACCGTGAAGTGGATCTTCCATTGGTTCCAGCGCATCGCCTGCAGGTGCGATTCGGAATAGTAGTAGAAGCTGTGGCGGGCAGAAGTCTCGGTTTTCCCGGTCCAATAGGCGAGCTGGTCCAGGCCGTCGATGTAGCAGCGGTGGTTGATCTCGCCGCCGAGTTTATCGCCGGCCGCCAGCTTGGCCGGGATATCCGGTGCACCAGCGATGTGTGCCAAGGTGGTGAACACATCTTCGCCGCAGTGGATGCCATTGAGCTCGCGGCCTGCGGGTATGTGGCCGCGCCAGCGCACCATCATCGGCACGCGCAGGCCACCTTCCCAGGTCGTCATCTTCTCGCTGCGGTAGGGAGTGGTGGAGCCGTGCGGCCAGGTCGAATGTTCCGGACCGTTGTCGGTGGAGTAGATGACCACCGTATCGTCGGCGATACCCATTTCCTCCAGCTTGCGCAGCACCAGCCCGATCTGCTCGTCGTGCTGGAGCATGCCGGCGCAATGCAGGTCGCTGTAACTGGTGAAGGCTTTCGCCTGCTGTTTGTATTCTTCCGGTACATGGGTGAAGACATGCATGCGCGTGGTATTCAACCAGATGAAGAATGGCTTGCCTTCTTCCTGCGCCTTCTCCATGAACGTAAACGATGCGTCGATGAACTCCTGGTCCACCGTCTCCATGCGCTTGCGTGTCAGTGGGCCGGTGTCTTTGATGCGTTGGCGGCCGATCTTGCCGAATCGCGGATCAACTGTGGCATCGTCATCGGTGCTGGCGTGGCTGTGCAATACACCGCGCGGGCCCAGCTCCTTCTTCAACGCTGGGTTGTCCGGGTAGTCTTCGTCGGAGGTCTCTTCCTCGGCATTGAGGTGGTACAGGTTGCCGAAGAATTCATCGAAACCATGCACGGTGGGCAGGTGTTCGTTGCGATCGCCAAGGTGGTTCTTGCCGAATTGACCGGTGGCATACCCCAGCGGCTTCAATACCTCGGCCAAGGTGGGGTCTTCTTTCTTGAGGCCGAGTGGCGCGCCGGGCAGACCGATGGTGGTCAAGCCGGTGCGTATCGGCAACTGGCCGGTGATGAAGGCCGCTCGCCCGGCTGTGCAGCTGGGTTGGGCGTAGTGGTCGGTGAATATCGCGCCCTCTTTGGCGATGCTGTCGATGTTCGGGGTGCGGTAGCCCATAGCGCCGCGGCTGTAGGCCGACAGGTTCCAGATACCAATGTCATCGCCCCAGATCACCAGAATATTGGGTCGCTTGGTAGTCATTGCACTGCCTCGGCTGCATGGGAAGGGTTCCCCATCTTCCGGGTTGCAGCGCCGGTCCGGAGTAGAGAACTTACTGGGCCTGACTAAGTAAAAGTACCGGATCGCGAGGGTCGCTCATCATGGAAGTGTCATCTACCCATTGGCCGCAGCAGCGAGCCGAAGGTCAGATACCACGACGCCTGGCCATCGTCATTGATGCCGTAGGCCAGGAACATCGGGCCCAAGGGGGTATCGACGCCAGCGAACAGACTGCCTGCCAGCACCAGGTTGTCAGCATCAATCGCGGCGCGGGTCAGCCACACATTGCCTGTCTCCAAGCTCGCGCCCAGATACAACGGCAGCGAAAACAACCGTGTGGTATCGCCGGTGCGTCGATACACCACCGCCCGCAGCAGCGCACTCTGGTTGCCGAACAAGGCGCGTTCGTCGTAACCGGACAGGTTCAGGAAGCCGCCAAGAAAACTCTGCGCCCGAAAAAAATGATCATCGTCCACCGCGCTGCTCAGGTGCGCACCGAGCAACAGGTGGTAGCGGCCCCATGCATGCGCCCAATCGGCGGTCAGGCGCACTACGTCGCCCTCCACATCGGCACCCAGCTGTCGCCGGTACATTTCATAGTCGGCATTGAAGCGCCAACCCTGGGTCGGGAAGTTGATGCTGTCCAGCGAGTCCCAGGTGGCATTCAACGTCAGCGCGGCGAAGTCCTGCTTGTCGCGGCGGAAGTCCAGCGGGTTGCCGACGAGTTGATCGCTGCTGTCGCGGCCGCGAATAAGCCCGGCGTCAAGTGCGAAGGTCGGGCTGGGCGTGTAGCCGACGGTCAGGCCCAAGCCGCGCCGCTTGATGCGGTATTCGGCAATCTGCTGGCTGCCCGCCCACAGCGGCAGGGTTTCAGCTTCAGCCTGCAGGCTGGGTTGCAGGTAGAACATGCCACCGCCAAGTGGCTGGTGGAACTCCGAGTACAGGCCGCTGATATGGCCGGCATGCAGCACCGTCAGCCACTCGGCGCCCCAGCGGTTGATATCGACGACGGTCAGTTCGCTGGAGATCATGTAGCTGTTGCGGCCGGCAAAATTGTCACTGAGCTGGAAGCCGAATTTTCCGAACACCGACCAGGGGCGGTCGGTGGGCACGATCTGCAGCCCCCGTTCGCCATCGCGTTGCACCAGCCGGTAATCCAGTTGCTGGAAGCGGTTGGCGCTGTAGGCGACGCCAAGATCGTGCTGCAGGCGATCCACATCCAGTGGCTTCCCCACCTCTTCGCGCAGCGCGCGTTGAACACGTTGGGTGGCGGCGGTGGACTGGCTCGGTGCTACTTCCAAGAAGCTGATCAAGCCTGGGTCGAATGCACGTCTACGCTGTTGCCCGCGGTAGGCGAGGTAGCGGCTTTCATCCACGGCATGCCGCCGCAGTTGCGGTAGCGCCGCCTCGGCGGCTGCCACACCTGCGGCAATGGCTTCCTTGCCGCGATCGAACTGGGCAGCAGTCAGGTCGCCGAGTTCAGGGCGGATCAGTACGTCGTCTGTCGTAAGCGTGGCGAGCTGTCGCTGGGTCTTCTCGATCATCAATGCACCGATCATCTGGTCCATGATCGCGACCGGGTTGGTCAGTGCCGTTTCCGGGTGCAGCGGCGAGCCGACGTCAACCACGATCAATTGCTGTGCGCCCATGTCGCGCACTACATCTATCGGTACGTTGTCGACCATGCCGCCATCCACCAGCAGGTGACCATCCACCCGCAGTGGCGCAAAAGCCCCGGGTACCGACATGCTGGAGCGGATTGCCAATGCCAGGTCGCCTTGCTGCATCACAACCCGCTGCCCATTGCCGATGTCGGCGGCGATGGCGCGGAATGGAATGGGCAGCTTGCTGAAATCATCCTGGTCCCAGCTGGACAGGGTAAGCCGCCGCAGCAACAGCAGCAGCTTCTGGCCCTGCACCAGCCCGCCGGGCATCACCACCTTGCCATCGCGCAGGCCTACTTCCAGGTTCAGCAGATAGCGGAAGTCTGCGTCCTTGCGCCGCATTGGTTGATCTACGCGGGGTGCGTCATCGACGAACAGATCGGCCCAGTCCAGGGTTTCTATCAGGCGCTGCAACTCGTCGGTGGTGTAGCCACTGGCGTATAGCCCACCCACGATTGCGCCCATGCTGGTGCCGGCAATCTGGCAGATCGGGATGCGCTCGCGTTCCAACACCTGCAATACGCCGATATGCGCCGCACCGCGCGCGCCGCCGCCGCCCAGCACCAGGCCAACGCATGGCGTGGCGGCCTGCGTCTGTGCGGCAGCGTTGGTGTTGTCGCTGTCGGTGGCGGTTGTCTGCGCCCTGGCGGTGCCGCAAAGCCATAGGGCAAGCAGCAAGGGCACTGCACACTGGCAGGCGCGCGCCCATACAGCGGCCAGGTTGCCAGCCGGCGGGAGCACACGATGCGTGAGCCTGGGGTAGGGCATGGGATATTCCCGCGCATGTCGTTGCCTTGGGGCAACGCTCTGGCGGTCATTGTGCGGGGCGCGAACACCGCCGGCTGCGGTAAAACTACTGGACCGCGTCAGGTAGTTCCGTGGGCCGGGGAATCGACCAGCGCCTGCCGCCGGATGGGGAACACAATGGACAGCAAGGTGCCGCTTTCGCCGGCGCGCTGCAGGTGCGAACTGCCGCCGAGCAGACGCGCGCGTTCTTCTATGCTGATCATGCCCAGGCCGCGACGTAGGCCAGGGCCATTCTCGTCAATGCCCACACCGTCGTCTTCTACCTCGAGCAGGCCCTGACCACCGGCGAACTGCAGGCGAACCCAGGCGTTGCGTGCATGTGCGTGACGGTTGACGTTGTGGATTGCTTCCTGGGTGATGCGGAACAGATTGAGCTTCTGTTGCTCATCCAGAACGTCTTCGTCGTTGATGTCGCAATGGACGCGGGTATTGGCATGCCGACAAGAACTGCCGCACAGGCTGCGCAGTGCGCTGGACAGTGTGGTGTAACGCAGCAGGCTGGGATGCAGATCGTGAGAGAGCCGGCGGACATCACCGGACACCTCGAGCACCTGCTCCTGCAACCTTTCCATCTGCTCACGGGCCACGGCCGGTGCGGCGCGTTTCAGCGAGCTGAGCTGGATGGAGATCGCGGCCAGGGATTGATTGATGTCGTCGTGCAGATCACGCGCGATGCGGGTGCGTTCCTCCTCCTGCACCCGCAGCATCTGCGCGGTCATGTCGGCCAACCGGGTGCTGGCCGTCTGCAGCGAGCTGCGTGCGCTTTGTCGCTGCTCCACCAGTACGCTCAGCAGCAACAAGGTGATGCCGTCACCGAACGCCCATAGTTGGACTGCCAGCGTGGTGCGCGCGCCGTCGCCCAGCGCCAACGGCCCCCAGCCGTGGTTGCTGATGGCCATGCACAGCACGGTGGAGCAAGACAATGCCAGGAACGCCCCTGCCGGCCCCAGCACCAGCAATAACCACGCCATCATCAGCGTGGATGCCAGCATCAGCAAGGGCTCAGCCATCGGTGAAGCCCAGGGCAACATCCAGGCGACCCACAGCAACAGCAACATCGTCAACGCCAGGAACGCGCGCGGTGGCGACAACATGCGGTTGGCGCGGCCGCGCCGGTGCATGCGTACCAAGGCGATGAAAGTCGGCACGATAAGCAGGTAGGGCAAGGCGTTGGCGAGCAGCAGGTTCTGCCACGTGCCGGAAAAATCGGGCAGCAGGGTGCTGCGCAGCACCAGCAAGGTCCAGCCGGTGCTGGTCAGCGGCAGCGCCAGCACCGCGATCACCCAGAATGTGGCCACCTGCGGGAAGTCCACCCTGGTCGCGTCCAGCAGGCCGAACTGGCGTATCAACAAGGTGGCAGTAGTGACCAGCAACAACAACCCAAACATCAGCGTTGTGGTCTCAGCGGCCGTTGCGCCGCGCAGGGCAAGTATGCCGACGCAGCCGAGCAGGGTGCCGGCGAAGCAGGCCAGCCATTCGCTGTAAGGGCGCCATAGCAGGGCGCACATCAGGGCAGCACCTGGCAGCCATAGCGCATGGCAGCCGCTGGAGGAAATCCATGGCTCCACCGACACCAGCTGAGCGGCTGCAGCAATGGCCGCCATGCCCGCGAAACGGGTGGTAGCGCGATGCGACTCCAATTGTGACAACTGCCCAAAAACGCTACGCACGCCCATGCAAGCAGCTCCATCTTCACATGGCGCCACCGCTGCATCGCACAAGCTAAGCCGCCGTTGAAAAAGCGGCATGCTTTGCGAACGGCGATGGGAGCCCGGATCCCGCCCCCGTTTCAGCAGTTGTTGTAAGGCGCATGAATCCAAACCGCTATCCACTTTCCGACAGGTGAGCGATGGAAACCCCGATTCTCGCAGTCCACGGCATGCACTACGGCTGCTTGGAGGTAGACGGTTTTGATCCGGAAGCGCTGATGGGAGTGGTCAAGGACAGCCGGTTCGAGCAGCGCCTGCTCGGTCCAGGTTATTTCCGGGCACGTGCGCAGCGCATGGTGTTCCCGGATTTCAGCCTGGACCGCGGCACCTATACACAGCCGGTGCTGGCCAAAGGCATGTTCGCCCCCGACATGATGGGCCTGGCGCTTGCCACCCGTTGCGGCGAGCCGATGTGGCTCAATGGCCGGCGGGTTGTGGAAGGGCAGTTGATGGTCTTTGCCGAAGACCGTGAGCTGGCGGTGCGATCGGTTTCGCCGCTGTGGCAATGGGTGGTGTTGAGAATCCCACGCAGTTCCTTGCAGGCCGCCGTGTACTCGCGCCTGCAACGCGAACTGCCGTTACCTGAGCGTGGCTGGCGGCTTTGCCCGCTTACTGCGGACCGGAACCTGAAGCTGCGGTTGCGGGTGCAACTGGCGCTGCAACGGGCATCGCAGTGGGGCCCGGCGACCTCGGTGGCCGAAGCCGGAATGTTGGGTGAGTTGCTGCTGGATGCATTCGTGCATGCCTTGGAGCGCGCCGCTGGCGCCGATGAGGGCAGTCGGCAGATAGGCAGGCTGCAGCAGCGCGAGCGCTTCCTGCAGCGTGCCGAAGCCTATCTGCGCAGCCCTGATGCCCAGCAGTTCAGCAGCCGTGCACTGGAATCTGCGTTATCGATGAGCGAGCGCCAACTCGAGCGGGTGTTCCGTGACGTCTACGGAATGACGCCCAAGCGCTGGCATCAGGTTGCGCGGTTGAACCAGGCCCGGCAGCTGCTGTTGGACCATCCGCGCATTGGCGTTACCGAGATCGCCCTGCGCTCGGGCTTCTCGCACCTTGGCCGCTTCGCCAGTGAATACCGGCAGCTGTTCGGTGAAAGCCCCAGCGAAACCCTCGGTGTGGGCAGGAAAGGCAGGGTTTCACATTAACTACACACTGTCCTAATAGAGTGCGGCTTACATGGAAGCGATTGCACTGCCTTGGGCAGTGCTTTCGGCTTTCTGCGTTCCTCTACCTGGTCGAGGTGCATGTATGGAAACATCCTCACTGCAGGGTGCCCACTCCGCGCTGCGCGTGCTGGTTGCCGATGATCACGCGATGGTTGGCGAGGGAGTGGTACGTCTGTTGCGTGATCGTTTCGATGATGTGCGCTTGGTCCTGTCCGGCGAAGAACTACTGTGCGCGGTTCGCGCAGGTGGTGTCGACATCATCGTTACCGACATCAGCATGGGTGAAATGACCGGCATCGAGGCTATGCGACAGCTGCGCGCCGAGGGCAACACTACGCCCTTTGTATTCCTGTCCATGCATCACGGCTGCGCGATCGTGACCGAGGCATTGCGTACCGGTGCCGGCGGTTATGTGTTGAAAGCCGCCGCCGGCGAGGAGTTGCTGCACGCGATCAACGAGGTCATGGCCGGGCGGGTATATCTGACCGCGGGGCTGGCCGCGATGGCGTTGAGCTCGTCCGGGCGTGGCGAGCGCTTCGTGCTCACCGACAAGCAGCGGCGCATCCTTGACTGGGTTGCCCAGGGGCTGCGTTCCAAGCAGATCGCCTACGAGCTGGGTGTGTCGGTACGTACCGTGGAGTCGCACAAATACGCGATCATGCAGCAGATGGGTGTGCATGGAACCCTGGAGCTGGTACGTCGGGCGCATCAGCTTGGCCTGATAAAGGCCTTCCGCGACGATGAACGCCAGTTGGCCTGAGCCGGGCAAGTAGTTTTACTTGCCGGTGGCGGGTCTTTTTCCTGTGGCAGCCATGGCAGGCAAGGGCCAACATCGCGTCGACGACGGCTGCGTCGGTGAACACAATGAAGTCGATTCGGGTACTGCTGGCAGAAGACAGCATGGCGGTAGCCCGGCCGCTGCAGTTGCTGCTTGCCAGCGAGTTCGAGGTAGTTGGCTGGGTGCAGGACGGGCATTCCCTGCTGTCCATGGCGCGTGAACTGAAGCCAGTGGTGGTGGTGACCGATATCACCATGCCTGGCCTTGATGGACTGGCAGCTGCCGAACGATTGCTCACCGAAGGGGTGATCGCCCACGTAGTGTTCATCACCGTGCACGATGCCCCGGCGCTGGTGCAGCGGGCCATGGGTCATCGGCACTGCGGCTATGTGTTGAAGGCCGACGCCGGCGAAGAACTGTTGCTGGGTGTGCGCGAGGTGCTTGCCGGCAGATCGTTCATGTCGGCCTCGATCGTCAAACGGATGAATGCCGAGCATGGTAACGGCCTGGGCTGAGGCGCGGTGCCGCAATGCTCAGAACAGGATCGAGACCAGCTTGCTTGCCAGGCTGTCAACCGACATGGCCAAAAACACCAGTGGCAACAGCGGAGCCGCTGCCGACAACAGCATCCACAGGATATTGCCGCGGCATATCGGCACCAATGACATCTTCGCCAGGCTGGCGTACACGCTGCCGAAGTCGGCCAGAGCAGATGGTTGCGGGCTGTCCAGCAGGCTGGACGCATCCTCGTCCGGCTGTCCGCGTTTCCAGTACAGATCGAAACTGCGGATGGCGCGGTGGCCAAGTGCGCTGTATTTGAGCAGGGCATGGCGCTTGGCACGTATCAATGCCGGGGCAAGCAGGACGAGCGGGGCAAGCAGCAGTGTTGCCGAGCCAACAATATAGGCCGCCAGCAGATAGTGCACGTCGGCCAGGGTCTGGCCGGCATAGATGAAATGATTGATGCAGCTGCCCGAGAGCACGATGCCGCCGGCCAGCGACAACGCCGAGAATCGCTGTTGCGCGAAGCCGAGAAAGCCGATGCCGCCTGCGCCGTCCGGGTGCGGCGGCCGCAGGTCCAGGTCGAGCCGGGTCAATCTCCACAGCAGCACGGTCCAGATCAGGAAGCGCCAGATCCACATCAAGCCGACCAGGTGAAACAGCGGCAGTGATACCCACCAGGCCCACCACGCAGCCAGCGACGCACTGCCGTCGGCTTGGGCGTGCCAGCCGCTGATATGGGTAAGCTCGGTTACCACTGGTGGGCTGAGCACGGCCGGCGCCAGCGCCACCAGCAGGCACAGCCACTCCGGGATATGCGAGTCACGCAGGGCGCGGGCGCGCGCCACCAGCGTATCGAAGGCAGCATGCTGGTTGGCGGGCACCAATCCGGCACGGTTGAGTTGGCGTACCGCGCTGCGCAGCAGGCGGTCGGCCGGCGCGGCGGCCAATACCAGCAAGGGCAGGGCCAGTGCAAAGCGGGCATACACCGAGGCGTCGGCGATCAACGGCATTGTCACTCTGCCCGGTAGCAGGGTGCCTTCCCATGCACAGGCCAGTACCAAGGGCAGGCACGCCACGGTGACCAGTACGGCGGCTATCAGCGGCGGCAACGCCAGGCGACTGCGCAGCAGGCCGATCCAGTGCATGGTCCGGTAGATCAGGCCGCCACGCATCAGCGACAGGTCGTCGGATGTCATCGTATGCGAGCTCTTCGCGACCGTCTGGTGCGGGAGAACAAGCTTAGTGATCGTCCACTGCCGGGCCAGCAGTAAAAATACTGGGCCAGCATCAGTAGTAATCGCGATTGTGCGCGCTTTCCGTCGCCTCCATGCTGGCCACTCAGTCGAAGGAGTGCGGGCCGTGGATGGCTTTCTGGAGTATCTGCATCGATTCGCCAGCGATCTGTTCGGAAGAACCGATGGGCCGATGACATTCCGCTTCTTCCTGCAGCCGACCATGGCGTTTCTGGCGGCGCTGCATGACGGCATCAAAGACGCAAAACTCGGCCGCTCGCCGTATATGGCAGGGCTGTTGTCCGCACCGCACGATGAACGCAACAGGTCCTTCCGCGAGGGCGTGACCGCCGTCACCCGGGTGCTGCTGTTGGGCGTGGTGATGGATGTGATCTATCAGTTCAAGGTCTACGGCGCTTTCAAGTATCCGCTGGAGACCTTCGTGCTGGCGGTCTTGCTGGCATTCATTCCGTACCTGGTATTGCGCGGGCCGGTTGCGCGCGTAGCCAAATGGTGGAACGCCCGCAAAGAAGATGGAAGGAATCCATGAAACACCGGAAAAAAGCGACGCCACACGCCGAACAGCATGCGCGCCCGGACCGCAATGTGGCGCAGCCGATACCACCGGTGCCGGAGGTGGATCACGAAAACAGCGATCAGGCCTCGGTTGCGTATTCTGCCTACCGCACCGGGCTGTCCAATCACCGCACCGGGCTGTCTGAACACCGCACCGACCTGTCCGAGTACCGAACTGATCTGTCCGACGACCGCACCGAGATGTCGATGCGCCGCACCGGAATGTCGTTCCAGCGGACGCGCATGAGTGCCGACCGCACGCTGATGTCCATCATGCGGACGGCGTTGTCACTGATCAGCTTTGGCTTCACGATCTTCCAGGTATTCAGCAAGCTGGTACATGCGCCGGATGTGCGTATCGCGTCCGATGCGCCACGCACTTTCGGGGTGGCGATGGTTGGGCTGGGCATTCTGGCGCTGACGCTGGGCATCATCTATCAGCTGAATTTCATGAAGGCGCTGCGGCGGGAGCGCAAGACAATGGTGCAGCAGGGGCTGTTGCATGGCGAAAGCCCTTACCCGATCTCCGCCACGTTGATTACGGCCGGTTTGCTGTGGCTGCTGGGCATGTTCGCCATCGTCAGCATGGTGTTCAACGTGGCGCCGTTCGCCTGAGCGAAGCGTACGTTGGCCAGCTTGGCACGCGGTGCATGCAGCGTTTTGCGCGGGTTGGGTAGGCAGTCGCCGGATGTATTTGACAGACGCAAAGGCACGGTTCCGCACCATCAGCGGAACCATGGCAACGACCTACCGGGAGAATATGGATGTGCCAAGCCAATGAGGTGCCGGTATCGATTCCAGGCGGTCTGTTCGTCATGGGCTCGGACGATCACTATCCGGAGGAGCGGCCTGCACACAAAGTGCGGGTTGCGCCGTTCCGCATCGATGCCAGCCCGGTAACCAACTACCAGTTCCGGCAGTTCGTCGAGGCTACCGGGCATGTCACCTTGGCCGAACGTCCAGCCAATGCCGAGGACTACCCCGGCGCGGACCCGGCAATGCTGGTGCCCTCATCGGTGGTGTTCGTGCCGCCACCGGGGCCGGTGGATCATTCCAATCACTATCAATGGTGGCAGTACATCGCAGGCGCGGACTGGCGCCACCCGCGTGGCCCGGGCAGCTCGATCGATGGGATGGATCTGCATCCGGTTGTGCACGTCGCGCACGAAGACGCTGCCGCCTATGCCGCCTGGGCGGGAAAGCATCTGCCCAGCGAGGCGGAGTGGGAGTTCGCTGCGCGCGGGGGCCGGACGGAGGGTGAATTTGCCTGGGGCGATGAGCTGGTGCCGGCAGGGCGCTACATGGCCAATACCTTCCAGGGCGAGTTCCCGTGGCGCAATGACAAGAACGATGGATACGAGTGGACCTCGCCGGTGGGTGCCTTTCCTGCCAACGGCTACGGGCTGCTGGATATGATCGGCAATGTCTGGGAGTGGACCGACGACTGGTACACCGCCCAGCACCAACTGCAGGGCAAACCCTGCTGTGCCATCGACAACCCGCGCGGCGGGCAGCGCGAGCACAGCCATGATCCGCACAACCCCATCGTGGTGCCACGGCGGGTTACCAAGGGCGGCTCACATCTGTGCGCGCCCAGCTATTGCCGGCGCTACCGGCCCGCAGCGCGAATGGCGCAGTGCATCGACACAGCGACCTCGCATCTCGGTTTCCGCTGCGTGGTGCGTGGATAAGCGGCCATGCGAATGCATCCATCGCAAGCGCTGCAGTGCAGGGTACGGACATGATCCGGCAATGGCTGATGCTGATGTCCGAGCCGGCGGTGGACATCATCGACCTGATGGCGACGCTGATCATCTGCTTCGCCACGGTGGTTGCCTTCGTGCGGGTTGTCGTGCAGGTGTTCAAGCCGGATACGCATGAAAAGGCGCGTCAGGTGTGGCTGGACTACGGGCGCTGGCTGGTCGCGGGGCTCACCTTCCAGTTGGCCGCCGATGTCATCGAGTCATCAATCGTCCCCACCTGGGAGGCGATTGCGCAGCTGGGCGCGGTAGCCCTGATCCGCACCTTTCTCAACTACTTCCTGGAGCGCGACATCGCCGAGATCAGGGCGCGGAAGCGCCCTGGCCCGGCATTGGAGACGGAGTAGGGCCAGTGCGGGTGTGGCCTGCAAAGTGACACGCGCGCCGCCGCCAGCCGGCGTGTTCCATCGAGCCATGCAATCGGAGCAGAACAGATGAACACAATAAAGCGATATGGCTTCGTCGCCGGCAGTGCGCTGCTGCTTGCAGCGCTACCGCTGACCTCGCAGGCCGCCAAGCAGGCAGCGAGCGCTGCAGCGGCTGCACCTGCCGCAGTGGATGCCGGGGCGGTCGCTGCGCTGGAGCGAATGGGCGCAGCATTGCGAGCGCTCAAGCAGTTCACACTGGTATCGGACGCCACCACCGAAGTTGTGCTCGACAGCGGTCAGAAAATCGAGCTCGACAGCCGGGTCAACTATCAGGTGCAGCCACCCAGGCACCTGTTCGTGGACATGGACAGTGCCCGAACCCATCGTCAGCTGTTCTATGACGGAAAAACGATGACCTTGTATTCGCCGCGGCTGAAGTATTACGCCAGCGTCGATGATGTGGATGCGACACTGAGCGAACTGGCCGGGAAGCTATGGACGGAGTACGGCATCGACCTGCCGTTGGCCGATCTTTTCCAATGGGGCAGCGCCACGCCACCGCACAATGTGCTTACTTCGGCAGTGCATGTTGGCACCGCCAGCGTCGATGGCGCCGCTGTCGATCAATACGCCTTCCGTCAGCCCGACGTGGACTGGCAGCTGTGGATCGGACAGGACGATCACCTGCCACGCAGGATCGTCATCATCAGTCAGGATGACGCAGCACTGCCTGCGTATACCGCGCGGCTGAAGTGGGATGTCCGTGCTCCCATCAACCAAGCGTCATTCACCTTCACACCGCCGCAGGGCGCCGCCCGGATCGGCATTCTGGTGGTGGATGCAGTGGCCATGCAGCCGGGGGAGAAATGAACATGCACGCAATCATTGAACGGCGCTTCCTGCTGCCGGCGACGGCTTTGTTGCTTGCAATGGCGATGGGCACGGCGCTGGATGCGCAGGCCGCACGAGGTGGCGGACCGGGCGGGCATCAGGGTGGTGCCCGCGCCACGGCGCGGACCAGCATCAACCGTCCGGCCACCAGCCCGGTACACAACCGGCAGGCCAACGGCCCGGCAGTACGCCACGACATCAACCATAACGGCAATGCCAACATCAATCGCAATCGTGACGTCAACCGCAACATCAACCGCAACGTGAACGTTGATGTGAATGTGCATGACGACCACCACGACCACTGGAACGACTGGGATGACCACCCGTTCGCTACTGCTGCTGCAGTGACGGCCGGTGTTGCGGTTACCTCTGCGGTGATCGGTTCGATTGTCGATTCGCTGCAACCCAACTGCGTGACCACTGTCATCAATGGCGTTGCCTACCAGCAATGCGGCAGTACCTGGTACCAGCCGCAGTACTACGGCACCAGCGTGCAGTACATCGTCGTCAACCCTCCGCGCTGATCGCATTCCGCATGCCTGCCAGCGCAGGCAGCGGCAAAACCCCGACTGGAGAACAGCAATGAAGATCCTCGCCATGGCATTGGCCACACTCACGCTGGCAGCCTGCACGTCAACGCCTACGGTCAAGACCGACCAGGCCAGCAATGCAGACTTTTCGTCCTACCACTCGTATTACTGGGCGCAGAAGCCGTCCGGTGTCGCGCCGCTGGTGCAGCAACGGATTGTCGACGGCGTCGACGCGCGGCTGCGCGCGAAGGGTTGGAAGCAAGGCCAAAGCAGCGGCGATGTAGCGCTGGCAGCACATGTGGCCACCTCGCAGAAGCAGACCCTGGATACCTTCTACTCCGGCACCGGCATGGGCGGCTGGGGCTGGCGTGGTGGTTGGGGTGGAGGAATGGGAATGGGCTCGGCAACCACCACGGTCCATACCTATGACGTGGGCACACTGGTGCTGGACATGTTCGATGCGCGTACGCAGCAGGCGGTCTGGCGCGGTACGGCCAGTGGCACCGTTCCCAGTTCGCCGGAAAAGGTCAACGAAGCGGTTGAAGCCGGTTTGAACAAGATGTTTGCCGAGTTCCCACCGGGTTCGGCAACACCCTGAAGCACGGCAGGTTTGTGTTGGCGCGGGCCTGGCCCTCTCCCCACTGGCCCCTGGCCGGTTCTGGGCCCGCGCCGTTTTGCCTTTCAGCATCGGAACGTCCGTAAGGGGTGGCATATGCGCAGCGCATGGCTTGGTGGAAAAAACGCAGCAGGCTGCGTGCTGCTGGCCCTGCTGGCGGTCAGTGGTTTGGCCAACAGCGGCGGGCAGGCGTCGCCGACTTCGCGGCCTATCACCACCGACAATGTGGATGCGCGCCCGTTCCCGCGTGCTTATTCGGCTGAGGGCATCAGCTTCAAACTGCACCAGCCGCAGCTGCTGTCCTGGCAGGGCGATATCCTGCGCGGACGTATGGTGATGTCGGTAGACAGCGGCAACCACACCGGCAGCGATGGCAAGCCACAGCCAACGACTGACTACGGCACCGTTGACTTCAGCGCACACACCCAGGTGGACAAACAAGCGCGCGCCACCGTGCTGTCAAACATCGAGATCAGCAATGCCAACTTCCCGACTGCGACCGATCGCCAGGCGGCGTATCTGTCCGCAGCACGCAAACAACTGCTGACCACGCCAACCTTGACGGTGTCGCTGGATCAGCTGGAGTCAGCGCTTGCCATTGTGGGCGCCAGCGCGCCGACGCCCTCGCAACCGGTGCGCAACGATCCACCCGACATCATATTCAGCACCAAACCTGCAGTGCTGGTGCTGGTGGACGGCAAGCCGGTGTTGAAACCCACCGCTGAAAGCGGCGTGCAACGGGTGATCAACACCCGTTCACTGCTGTTGCAGCGGGCAGGGCGCTACTACCTGGGCCTGGGTGGGCAGTGGGCCAGTGATGCCGCGCTTGGCGGCCCCTGGAGCCCCGAAGCGGCGCCCGATCCCAGCCTGTTGCAGGCCGGCAAGGCGGCAGTGGACAGCCGTCAGGTAGATGCAATGGCCGAGCCGCCGGCAGCGTTGAAAAGCATGCTCGACGCAGGCCAATGGCCGGACGTCCATGTGCGTACGGGTCCCGCCGAACTGATTACGACACAGGGCGACCCCCAATTTGCCGCCATCGAAGGCACCCAGCTGAGCTATGTCACCAACACCGGCGCCGATGTATTCGTTGACGCGGCAGCCGGGCACCGCTGGTATGTGTTGGTGTCCGGGCGTTGGTTCAGTGCGCAGAGCAGTCACGGGCCGTGGTCCTATGTTGGTTCGCGGCAGTTGCCGGCCGGGTTTGCGAAGATCCCGCCCGACCACCCCAAGAGCGGCGTGCTGGCATCCATTGCCGGAACCCCGGAGGCACGTGAAGCACTCATTGCCAACAGCATTCCGCAGACGGCCAGTGTGCAGCGCGGTGGCGTCAGTCTTGACGTTGCCTACGACGGTGCGCCGATTTTTGCGCCAGTCGAGGGCACCAAGCTGCAGTACGCACGCAATACCGCCACGCCAGTCCTGCGCGTGGACGCCAGCCAGTACTACGCAGTGGACAAAGGCATCTGGTTCGCCGCCAGCAGCGCCACCGGGCCGTGGGCAGTGGCGACGTCGGTGCCGGCGGTGATCTACAGCATTCCCACCCGCTCGCCGCTGCATTACGTCACCTACGTGCGTATCTACGCGCATGACAATGATGAGGTCCAGGTCGGCTACACGCCGGGTTACTACGGCACCGTGGTGGCTGACAACGTGGTGGTGTACGGCACCGCTTATCCGTGCCGCCCGTGGGTGGGCAGCTATTGGTACGGTTGCCCGCTCACCTATGGCATGGGCGTGTACTTCGGCTGGAACGCCTGGGTAGGTTGGACCTTCGGCTGGGGTTGGGGCTGGTATGACGGTTGGTATGGTCCCTACAGCCCGTGGTGGGGGCCGTGGTACGGGCCAGCCACGCCATGGGGCTGGTGGGAGGGTGGTGCTGCAGCGTGGAATGTCTACGGGCACTGGGGCAATGCCGCCGTACGCGGCACCGCCGCGGCGTGGGCTGACCCCTGGACCGGCAATGTCGGCCGCGCGGCACGCGGCGGCTTCTACAACGAGGTGACCGGTGGCCGTGGCGTTGGCCGCGCCGGCATCAATACCAATGCCTATACCGGCACCACCACCGCCGCTGCACAAGGCATCCGCTACAACCCGCAGACCGGGCGGGTGGTGGCAGGTGGCGGTGCGGCGGCAGTGAATCCTTATACCGACCGCGCGGCGGCCGGCGGCGCGCGTACGGTCATCAATGATCGCAGCGGGCGGGTGACGCAGGAGGCTGGCGGCATCGCGGCGGGGCCGCATGGGGCCGCAGGTGGTGCTGCCTTCGATACCCACGATCGGGCTGGTGATGAGGCCAAGGGTGCGGGCGGTTTCCATTACAACGCCGACACCGGTGCGCTGCATCACGGCGGCGTGGTGGATGTAAACGACAACATCTACGCCGGTCGCGACGGTCATGTCTATCACTACAACGACGGTGATTGGAGCCAGGTAACCCGGCCTGACACCTCGAAGAACCTGAGCGGACAGACCCGGCAATCGCTGGAACGTGATCGCTTTGCGCGTGAGCGGGGCGACGAGCGCATCAACGCCCGCCAACCCACGCGGGTCAACATGCCGCGCAGCGGCGGTGGTGGCGCACGCCCGGTCGGTGGCTTCCGCCCGGCGCTGGGCGGCGGCCGTCTGCAGGGTGGGGGATTCCGTCACTGATGCGCGCAAACGGACCAACGTGCCACCTGCGGCTTGCTGCGCTGGTGCTTGCAGGTAGTTGCGCAGTGTCGGCGGCAGCCGCGGATCTGCAGCCCACGCCTGCAGCGGCAGACACAGCCGGCAACGCGGCTGCCGTGAGTGCTGAGAAGCCCGGCTTCTGGGAGTTGATGCATGACCCGAAGGACGGGCAGATAGATGCTTCGCGCTGGCTGTTGGAGCGCAAGGGCGGTTTTCTGCCGGTGCCGGTGATCATTACCGACCCGGCGGTGGGCAACGGTGGTGGTGTCGCGCTGGTCTTCTTCCGCCCCCATGCACACGCAGCAGCTACGCCGGGTGCTGGCGAAAAGCCGGCAATGATGGCACCGGATATCTATGGCGTCATGGCGATGCGCACCTCCAACGGGACCAAGGCGTTTGCCGCTGGCGCACAGCTGCATTTCGATGAGGACCGCTGGCGCTATCGCGGCGGGATCGGCCAGACATCGGTCAATCTGGACTTCCACAGCCCAGGCAATCGGCTGCTGCCGCCAACCCGGATCAGCTACAACACCGACGGCATCGCCTCGTTCCAGCAAGTGTTCCGGCGCCTTGGTCAACGCGATCTGTACCTGGGCCTGGCCTGGATCTACATGGACATGGATCTGTCCTTCAAGACCGACAGTGACCGGGATTTCTTCAGCGACAAGGAACTGGCCAGCAAGACCTCAGGGCTTGGCCTGTCCTTGGAATACGATAGCCGCGACAACACCTTCACACCTTCGCGCGGCTGGCTGGCGACGGTGGAAGGCAATGCCTATGCGCAGGCGCTGGGCAGTGACACCGACTTCCGGAGTTATCGGGGCCACTTATGGCTATCTGCCGCTGGGCAGCAGCACGGTGCTCGGCCTGCGTGCGGACCTGCGTTGGGCGGACGGCCATGTACCGTTCTACCGCCTGCCGTACATCGATATGCGTGGCATTGGCTCGGCACGCTACCAGGACCGCCGCGCGGCAACCGTGGAGACCGAGCTGCGCTGGAACCTGAGCCAGCGCTGGGCCTTGGTCGGCTTTGTGGGTGCCGGCCGTACCTGGGGCCGTCACAACACCTTCAGGGATGGCGCAAGCCAGGTGAGCAAAGGCGGCGGCTTCCGCTATCTGCTTGTGCGCCAACTGGGCATGTATGCCGGCCTCGACTATGCGTGGGGGCCGGAAGACGAAACCTTCTACATCCAGATGGGCAGCGCCTGGCGCTGAGGAACAGGAGAGCGTGATGAATGCAGTTCTGATGCGATGTGTCGCCGTGCTGGCGGCAATGCTGCTGCAGGCCAGCGCCTGGGCTGCAGAGCCCTTGCCATCCTGGCAGGATGGTCCGTCGCGCAAGGCGATCATTGCATTCGTAGAGTCCACCACACGTGCAGGTTCAGCCGACTTCGTGCCCGAGCCGCAGCGCATTGCCACCTTCGACAATGACGGCACGCTATGGGCCGAGCAGCCGGTGTACTTCCAGATGTTCTTCCTGATGGATCGGGTACGTGCGACAGCTGCACAGCGTCCGCAGCTGAAGGACACCGACCCGACCCGCTCGATAATGGCCGGTGACATCCAGGGCGCGCTGGCATCGGGCGAGAAAGGCCTGTTGGAACTGATGGCCGCCACCCATAGCGGCATGAGCGTGGATGAATTCCACGCCCAGGTGCTTGAGTGGAGCGAGCACGCCCGCCATCCAGGCACCCAGCGTCGCTTCACCGACATGACCTACCAGCCGATGCGCGAGCTGCTGGACTACCTGCGTGCGCATGGCTACACCACGTACATTGTCTCTGGCGGCGGCCAGGAGTTCATGCGGCCATGGGCCGCACAGACCTATGGCATTCCCCCGCAGCAGGTGATCGGCAGCTACGGCGAGCTTGCATACCGCTTGCGTGACGGCATACCAACATTGATCAAACTTGCGGAAGTGGGCCTGGTGGATGACCACGCCGGCAAGCCTGTCGCCATCCAGCGCTTCATCGGTCGCCGGCCGGTGTTTGCCTTCGGCAACTCCGACGGTGATCTGGAGATGCTGCAGTGGACCGCAGCAGGGCCGGGGCCGCGTTTTGTCGGCCTGGTTCATCACACCGATGGCAAGCGCGAGTGGGCCTACGACCGCGCGTCGAAGATTGGCACCCTGGACAAGGCGCTTGCTGCGGCGGCGGCCGGTAACTGGGTGGTGGTGGATATGAAAAGCGAGTGGAAGCAGGTTTATCCCGACAGGTAGATTTACTGCCCGGCACCGGGTAGAAACGCGCTGGCCCAGAACCACAGGAACCTGCGATAAACACAACGCTGCTGATCCAGGACCGACCATGAAGATCTGCTTTCCAGCACTGATACCGGCGCTGCTGATGCCCGCACTGGCCTCGGCGCAGGCGCCGGCCACACACTCCACCGACGACGTTGCACAGAAACTGGCCGACCCGGCTGCAGCGCTGGTCTCGGTGCCGTTCCAGTACAACTACCTCGGTGAGGTTGGCACGGGCCAGCACAACCAGCAGTTAAAGATCCAGCCGGTCATTCCGTTCGTTGGTGAGCATGGAAAGTTCCTGCTGCGGCCGATCCTGCCTTACCAGTGGAACGAATTTCCGCAGCACCAGCAGGGCCTGGGTGATCTGTTCGTGCAGGGCTATTACATACCCACCAAAGCCGGCGAGCACCGCCCGACCGAGTTGGGTTTCGGCTTCGCCGCGATGCTGGACACCGCCAACCATGACAGTCTTGGTACCGGCAAATATTCGCTGGGGCCCGCGTTCGTATTGGTGCATAAACGTGGCAAATGGACCATGGGCGGGCTGCTCAATCACGTCTGGTCGATTGGTGGACACGAAGCGCGGGAGGATGTGAGCAACACAGCCATGCAACCCTTCGTATCGCGTGCGCTCAGCAACGGCTGGTCGTTCACGCTTTCATCGGAGTCTTCGTATAACTGGGAGGCACGCAGTGGTGAGCACTGGACGGTACCGCTGGGCGGTGCGGTCGCCAAGGTGCTGCGGTTCGGCAAGCAGCCGGTCAGCATCGGCGGCGGCTATTACTGCAGCGTGGAACGGCCGGCGCTGGCCAGCCGCTGGACCGCGCGGGTGACCATCACCTTGGTGTTTCCCGAGTAATTACTCAAAGAGAGGTCCTTCATGCTATCCAATCCCCGTCGTTGGCTTCTGGGCCTGGCCTGCCCATTGGTGATCTCGGCCCAGGTTGCCAGTGCCGAGCCATCCAACAAATGGCGGATCGCAGTCGATCACACCGCCAATATTGCCGGTGAAATCGAGCTCTCGCTGACACCCGAGGGCGCTGAAGCGACGAGTCTGGTGGTGCCGATTCCTGCTGGCACGCACGAGAATCACGCAGCGCTTCTGATTCGCGATGCGCTCCGCCGCCAGTATGGGCGTTCGCTGTACAAGACCGAGATGGATGACGGTGAGGATGTATTGATCAAGGTCCGTGGACGCAACCCCGACATCGATCTCGTGCTGATGCGCAATACCGCCGAAGGTTTGAAGCTGCATCTGAGCCGCGAATAAGCCGCGCTCACAGGTGTCTTGCACCTGCAGCGAATGACTTGGCCTGCCCGCTAGAACGAGAGGGAGCCGCTGAGCATCAGCGGATCGCCCTCAAGCCGGCGCCGTACGTCGAATTCATGCAGCCAACGCAAGGACAGCGACAAGCTCATGTCCTCATGCTTGTGCTCGTAGGAGATGATCGCGCCGGCCGCCAAAGCATGCCCACGAAAGCCATCCAGACGGTCGGCCAGTGCACCGCTGTCGTCGCCGACCTGCTGCAGCCAGCCGCCTACGCCGCCCAGTCCCCATCCATTTTCCCAGCGTTTCATGACCTGTGAGTCGATGTGGAAAACCGCACCACTGCGGTAGTCGGTGGCGTCGTTGCGGGTCGAGAAGTCGACACCGGCGGCGGTACTCCATTCCACGGTACCGTGGCTGGCCAACTGGGTATAGGCAACGGTTGGCGTGTAGATCCAGGCGTTGAGGCTGGGGTTGGCCAATCTGTCGGGGTCGTAGCTGCCGGCCGGTGCGGAGATCGAGACCGAGAGCGCAAGATGGTGGGTTTCATCGAAATGGTAACCGGCGATGACCGGAGAGAAGCTGATGTCGTACAGATCCCCTTTGAAGCTGTCGCTGACCCTGCGGTTGAACGGGCCTGCCGACACGTCGGCACTGAGGTCGACGCTGGCGAAAGGGACCGTCACCAGCGATGCGAAATTCCAGCGCCCGGTCTTTGCTGGCCAGACGTACAAGCCGCTTAGCGAATACAGGTCAAACGTCGCGTCCATGCCAAGCGCGGCAACGCCACTGATGGGCAGCTCGCGGTCGGCATCGAACTTGCCGGAATAGTGGACGTAGCCCAACGCCAGGTTCAAACCCGGCGTGGGTGGGACAACGCCGGCGTAATCGGTGACCTGAAGGCCGGTGATCGCGCGGCCCAGGCCGCCTTCCACCGCAGCCGCATCGGGGCTGAATGCAAGCAGCGAAACGAGGCCAGCCAGCACACCGGCAACAACGGGGGAGGTTCGTGTGCTCATTTTCACCGTTCCGCGCGGAGGGAGGTGTCTGCAACGTTAACCCCAAGCATTCGGCATGCACCGGAGCAGAGCAATACGTAAACACTCGCAGGCGACGCCGGTAAAACTACGTTGTTGCCGGCGGCATTGGACAGGCGCTGCGATCAGCATGTGCTGCGACAGGATGGCCGCGGTCGGTATTTTTACCTAACCCACACCAGCAGATTTCCGGCTGGAAGCAATTCACCTCGTTCCACAGAATGCTTCGGTGATCGCCGCCAACGCCTTGACGGTGAATCCCTTCCGAGGAGCACGCTCATGCCTGGCAAATTCAGCGGTCGTATTGAACTCGATATCCGTGACTCCAAGGCGGATTGGGACGCGTTCCTGGATAAACGCGCGCCGGCCGGAGCGCCAAACGTGCTGGTGATCCTGTATGACGATACCGGCCAGGCGGCATGGTCGCCTTACGGCGGCCGCATTCAGATGCCAACGCTGGACAAGCTGGCAAAGAACGGCCTGATGTACTCGCAGTGGCACACAACGGCGGTGTGCTCGCCAACCCGCTCGTGCTTCCTCACCGGCCGCAATCACCACGCCAATGGGTTTGGTTGCATCTCCGAGGCAGCCACCGGCTTCCCGGGCTATGCGGGCCACATTCCGCTGGAGAACGGCACCATGGCGTCGATACTTCGCGACGCAGGATGGAGCACGTTCTGGGTTGGCAAGAACCACAACGTGCCGGTTGATGGTTTCGGCATGAGTGCCTCCAAGAAGCGCTGGCCGTTGGGACTTGGCTATGACCGCTTCTATGGCTTCATTGGTGGCGAAACCAACCAGTGGTACCCGGAGTTGATCGAAGACAACCATTTCGTCGATCAGCCCGCGCAGCCGGAGGAGGGCTATCACTTCTCCAAGGACATCGCCGACAAGGCGATATCGTTCATCCGCGACAGCGTTCAGTGTGATCCGGACAAGCCCTGGTACATGTGGTACTGCCCCGGCGCCAATCATGCGCCGCATCACGCACCGCAGGACTACATCGACAAATACCGTGGCCAGTTCGATGACGGCTACGAGGCCTACCGCGAGTGGGTGCTCAAGCGCATGATCGAGCGCGGTGTGCTGCCGGCAGATACCGAACTTACCCCGATCAATCCGTTGCCTGCAGATCGGACCCCGGCCGACGACAGGGTGCGCCCCTGGGACACGCTCAACGCCGATGAGAAGCGGCTTTTCAGCCGCATGGCCGAGGTGTTTGCTGCCATGTCCGAGTACACCGATGTGCAGATCGGCCGGATGATCGACTACCTGGAAGAATCCGGCCAGCTGGACAACACGCTGATCTTCTACTGCGCCGACAACGGCGCCTCCGGTGAAGGCTCACCCAGTGGTTCTGTCAACGAGAACCGCTTCTTCAATGGCTATCCTGACGACGTCGAATCGAATCTGGCGATGATCGACAAACTGGGTTCGCCTGATACCTACAACCATTATCCAACCGGGTGGGCGGTGGCGTTCTCCACCCCTTACCGCATGTTCAAGCGCTATGCCTCCTATGCTGGTGGCACCTGCGACCCGCTGGTGGTGCATTGGCCAAAAGGCATCCGCGCAAAGGGTGAGGTGCGCCACCAATACCATCACTGCACCGATATCGTGCCAACCATCCTTGAAGCCTGCGGCGTGCCGATGCCGGAGTTTGTCGATGGCGTGAAGCAGGCGCCATTGGCGGGCGTATCCATGCTGTACAGCTTCGACAATGCGCAGGCTGCTACCACCAAGAAAACCCAATACTACGAGATGGCCGGTACCCGCAGCATCTGGAGCGAGGGCTGGAAAGCAGCGACCGATCATGCGCCGATTCCCTCCGATCAAGGGCATTTCGACAAGGACAACTGGCAGCTGTTCCACACCGACACGGATCGTGCCGAGGCCCATGACCTGGCTGCCAAGCACCCCGACCGGCTGGAACAGCTGCAGAAGCTTTGGCTCAGTGAGGCAAGCCGCAACAACGTGCTGCCACTGATCGATCTGGGCGTTCGCGCCATGCATGCCGCTGAATACCACGCGCCCCAGCGCGACCGCTATGTCTATTACCCGAATACCACCGAGGTTCCCGAGGCCGCCGCGGCACGGACTCTGGGTGTGTCGTTCAAGATGCTGGCCGAGGTTGATTTCACCCCCGGCAGCAAAGGCGTGATCATCGCCCAAGGCTCACGTTTTGGCGGCTACTCGCTGTTCGTCAAAGACGGCAAGCTGTTCTATGTCTACAACTTCCTCGGCATTGCACCGGAGCAGCAACTGGTCTGTGATGCGCCCAGGCAAGGCCGGCATGTGGTTGGCGTCGAGTTCGTCAAGCAGAGCGTCAGCAAACAAGGCGAGGCCTTCGGCACGATGACGCTGCATCTTGATGACACGGCAATGGCGAGTGGGCGGTTCCGCACGCAGACCGGGCGATACATTCTGTGCGGTGAGGGATTGTGCGTGGGCTATGACGGCGGCGACGCTGTAAGCAAGGAGTACAAACCGCAGTATCCGTTCAGCGGCGGCTCGGTGCTGAAAGTGGTGTTCGATCTGGCCGACGACGCCTACGAAGACATCGAACAGAGGTTTGCCGCGAAGCTGGCCAGGGACTGAGGCGCCAGGTTGATCGCGTTGATTGCAGTTGCGGCACGTGGGCTTATCGTCGCGTGCCGCAAACCGCGTGCGGTCGGGTTGGGACACCGTCTTGCTGATGACCGGAGTGCAGCTGGGCGGCAGACCTCTACTTACGGCGGAGTCTTGCTGACAGCTTGTTCGCAGCGACTGTCTGAAGTCATACACGCAATTCCACTGCGCAGTTGGGTTCGTATTTTTACTGGTTGCATGGCGGTGTATCTACGCTGGATCAGTGTTTCAGTGGCGATTTACATTCAGTGTCGACGGCCTGCAGTCGTGGGTTGGTCCATGCGCATTGAGTGCGTTGACTCGAAAGCTAGTCGGTAACTACTCGCCTGTATGGGTGCTTCGCTCGCTGCCGACAGCGGTGGGCGAGGCCGCGCCACCGGGCCAGCCAGGGAATAGTCCACGTGTGCAACCACTCCTACTTTCGGCTCCCCAACGCTGTGCGGGTCGTTGCTGTTGCGGCGCTGCTCGCCCTGTTTCCGTTGCAGGCCGCGGCCCAGGTGTCCAATACCGCGCGGATCGCAACGCCGCCCGGCGTCACCGATACCGATCCCAGCAACAACACCTCGACGGTCGTGACGCCGCTGGTTGGCACGTTGGACACCGTCAAACGCTCGGACATAGGCAGTGGCGTCTCGGTCAGCATCGGCCAGACCCTTACCTACACGCTGACCACCACGGTTGTGGGCGGCCCTTTGGGCAGCACGCTGACGCTGACTGATACCTTCAGCGCGGGGCTGGCCTTCGGTGCAGTGACCAATGCTGGCAGCTTCAGCTGCAACAATGCCGCGCCGGTGACATGTACGCTGCCGTCCGGTACTGCAGCGGGCAGCTACAGCGTCTCCTATACCGCAGTGGTCACGCAGGCCGCCGTCAGCCAGGTCACCAATACCGTTGTACCCAGCGATGGTACCTGCAGCGACTGCAGCACCACCAATCCGCTGGTGACGGTGGCCACCTCCAAGCGCTCCGATGTGGGCGCTGGCAACGCCGTCGAGCGCGGCCAGACCATCACCTACACCGTAACCACCGTGGTCAGTGGCAATGGCAGCTTGACCTCGCCGCTGCTGCTTACCGACACGCTGAGCAGCGGGTTGAGCTTTGGCAGCATCGTCTCGGCAGGCAGCTTCAACTGCGTGGCAGGCAATCCGATCCGTTGCACCTTGCCGACCGGCACTGCGGCTGGCAGTTATCCGGTCAGCTACAGCGCCGTCGTCAACGCCAGCGCGGTGACCGAGGTGAGCAATACCGTGGTGCCCAGCGGCGGCACCTGCACCGATTGCACCACGGTCAATCCACTGGTCGAGATCACCACGCGCAAAAGCTCCAATGTCGGCGATGGGGCCCAGGTCGCCATTGGCGATACCTTGGTGTACACCTTGACCACGACGGTAAGCGGCGGCGCATTGGTACAGCCCTTGACCCTGACCGACACCATCGGCGCCGGTTTGACCTTCAACCTGATCACCCGTGCCGGCGCTTTCAGCTGCAACGCAGCCAATCCGGTGGTCTGCACCCTGCCTGCGGGTACGCCGGCCGGCACCTATGATGTCAGCTACTCGGCAACAGTTGCACCCACGGCGACGGTGTCGGTGCGAAACGCGGTGGTTGCCAGCGCCGGCACCTGTGACCCCTGCACGACACTTGATCCGTTGGTCGACGTGCTCACCCGCAAGGCCTCCGACATAGGCGATGGCACCGGTGTGCAGGTTGGCGACACCATTACCTATACGCTGACCACGAACATCACCGGCGCCGGCAGCTTGCTCAGCGATCTGGTGTTGACCGATACGCTCAGTGCGGGACTGGCATTTGGTGCCATCACCAACGCCGGCAGCTTCAGCTGCACCGGCAGCAACCCGGTGATCTGCACATTGCCCACTGGAACCGGGCCCGGCGTCTACCCGGTCAGTTACACCGCGGTGGTGCAGGCCGGTGCAACGACGTCTGTCAACAACACGGTGGTGCCCAACCAGGGCGGCTGCGTCGACTGCTCAACCGACAATCCCTTGCTGCAGATCAGCAGCAGCAAGATCGTGGATGTTGGCAGCGGCACCGCCGTTCAGCGCGGGCAGCTGCTGACCTATACGGTTACCACGGTGATCAGCGGCAGCGGTGATCTGAGCCAGCCGTTCACCCTGACCGATACCCTGGGCGCAGGGCTTGCCTTCAATGCGATCACTTCCGCCGCTGCATTCTCGTGCAATACCAGCAATCCGGTGATCTGCACGTTGCCGGTGGGTACAGCGGCCGGCACGTATGCGCTCAGCTATACGGCGCTGGTGACTGATGATGCCACCACCTCGGTAGGCAACAGCGTGGTGCCCAGCGAGGGAACCTGCACCACGTGCACCACGATCAATCCACTGGTGGAAATCGCCACCAGCAAGACGGTCGACGTCGGTGCCGGAACCGCAGTCGCGCGCGGCCAGGCCTTGGTCTACACCGTCACCTCGGTGATCAGTGGCGGCGCGCTCAGCAAGGCGCTGGTGCTGACCGATACCTTTGGCCCCGGATTGGATTTCTCCGCCATCACCGCCGCCGGCAGCTTCAGCTGCAACGCCGCGACACCGGTCGTGTGCACGCTGCCGGCCGGCACTGCCGCTGGCAGTTACAGCGTCAGCTACAGCGCTGTGGTGAACACCGCTGCCACCACGGCGGTGCACAACAGCGTGGTGCCCAGTGACGGCAGCTGCAGTGTGTGCGAGATCGACAATCCCTTGTCCGAACCGGTAGTCACCTATGCCAAGAGCGTGCTGCTGCCAGCCGGGCAGACAGAAGTGCGGGCGGGTGACAGCCTGACGTTCACCCTGACCACGACGATCACCGTTGCGCCGACGACCGACGTGGTGACACTCACCGATACGCCGGGGCCAGGCTTGCAGTTCAGAGCCATCGGTGACGCCGGCAGCTACACGTGCAATGGCGGAACCCCGTTGATCTGCAGCCTGCCGGCGGGCACCGCCATCGGCACTTACGCCTTGACCTACACGGCGGTGGTGACAACCGACGCAAGTGGTTCGGTGCGCAATGCCGTGCTTGCCAGCGGCGGTGACAATCCAAGCTGCACTGTCAACTGCGGCACCGATACGCCGGTGTTGACGCCGGTGGTGGATGTCAGCAAATCGGCAGATCCCAGCAGCGGCACCCAGGTCGAACGCGGCCAGGTATTGCGTTACACCCTGACCGCCGTGGTCGGCAACGCGCCGACCACCCAGCCCCTGGTGCTGGTGGACACCGCCGATGCCGGACTGACCCTGTCCGCGCTGCCAGCGCAATGCAGCCAGAGCGGCAACACTGTGACCTGCACATTGCCGGTGGGTACCGCCGTAGGCGTGCACACCTTGAGCTATGACGCCACTGTCAATGAGCAAGCTGGCAGCGTGGTCAACAACACTGTTGTGCCCAGCGGCGGCGGGCCGGAGCCGCCGGGTTGCGACAACTGCACAACGCAGCACCCGGTCGATGATCCGCTGCTGCGCATCACCAAGACTGCCGGTGTGCGCGAGGTGAAGATTGGTGATCTGGTGCTGTACACGCTGCGGATCGAGAACGTCAGCGGTGTTGATCTGGTCAACGGCAGCGTGGTCGACAGCAGCCCGGCAGGTTTCAGCTTCGTCGCGGGTTCACTGCAGCAGAGCGGTGGCGATCCGTTGATTGTCAGCGGCGCCGGCCCGGTGCGGCTAGGTGGGCTCAATCTGCCGGCCGGTGGCGTGATAACCGTGGCCTACCTGATGCGCGTCGGCGCCGGCGTGCGCCAGGGTACCCACGTCAATCAAGCCCAGGCGCTGTCGCCAGCAGACACGCCCATTTCCAATATCGCCACCGCGGAGGTAATGCTCAGCCCGGATCCGTTACTGGATGAAAGCCTGATCATCGGCACGGTATTCGACGACCGCGATGGCGATGGTTGGCAGGACCGTGCTGATCTAAGCAAGGTGACGGTGCAGGGCGGCTTTGCAGCGGGCGATTATGTCGCCGGCTCGACGGTGTTGCTGCGCGACGGTGCCGAGGTTGCGCAGGCTGATGCCAGCGCGCCACTGCTGCATGGTCTGGCGCTTGGCGCGATACCCGCACGGCAATCCGATGCCGACCCGGCAGAGCGCCACCAGGTGGTCATCCGTCAGCGCCTGCGCGCGGCCAACTTCAGCGACGATTTCGTGCTGACCAGCGCCGAAGGCTTCAGCCTGCGCATGGACCAGGCCGGCCAGACCCGGATGGAGCTTTCCGGTGACGCACGCAAGGGCTTGAGCGGCGCCCGGCCGCAGGTGCAACGGCGGGTGTTCGAAGACGCTGGCGGCACGACGGTCGAGTATGTGGTCAGCAACGATGGTGTCGACGAACGCGGCATCCCCGGCGTACGTATCGCCTCGGTCGAGGGTCTGTTGATGGAAACCGATCAGTTCGGCCGCTATCACTTGGTGGGTATCAACGGTGGCGTGTGGGAGCGCGGGCGCAACTTCATTCTCAAGGTCGATCCAGCGACGTTGCCGGCGGGCGCGGAGTTCACCACCGACAATCCGCTGCTGCGGCGTATCACCCCCGGGTTGCCGGTACGCTTCGATTGGGGCGTGAAACTGCCGCCGGGCCGTATTGCCGGTGGCGAGGAGCGGGTTGAACTGGTGCTGGGCAAGGTGTTGTTCGCGCCAGGCAGTGCTGAGATACCAGCGCGCTTCGACGCAGTGGTGGAGCGCATTGCTGACCAGGTCCGCGGCCGCCGTGGCGAAGTCCTGGTGAGCGCGGATGGAGATCCGCCCGAGCTGGCGTTCGCCCGTGCCACCGCGCTGCGCGATGCACTGGCTTCGCGCCTGCAACCGCAGGATCTGCAGCAGGTACAGATCAACGTACGCACCGACCAGACTGCGGAGGCGCCGCTGATAGTGGGCTGGTCCAGCGGTGAGGCGCTGCTGGGAACCATCCTGTTCGACAACGACAAATCCACCATCCGCCCTGAATTCAGGACATTGATCACGCAGATGGCCGCTGCGCTCGAACGTGATGGCGGTGGCCAGGTGGGCATCGTCGGCCATACCGACGTGCACGGCAGCTACGACTACAACGTCAAGCTTGGTCTGCGCAGAGCCCGCGCAGTACAGGAGGCGATCACTGCGCAGTTGTCTCCAGCGCTGCGTGACAAGGTCAGGGTGCAGGCCGAGTCGGACCCCAAGGCACCGCTGGCCGCGCCGCTGCAGGAGGGAACGCCATGAAGCGCAGATTGCTCGATTGCACCCTGGCCGGTCTGCTGGCCAGTGGCGCTGCCGCTGCGCAGGCGCCGCCCACCGTTGCCTCGCCCGCCGCCGACGCGCAAGCGTTGGATTGCAGTGACAACGGCTGCAGCAATGATCAGGGACTGCTGTTCCAGTTGCGTACGCGCAGCTATGACCAGCCGGTGACCACGGGCACCGGCCCGCGCTCCTCGATAGAGGCGTTGCAGCCGGACCGGCGCGTCACCGTTGCCCGCGAACGTCCCGGGCAGGCCACCGCGGTTGGCCGCTTCTCGGTGCAGCTGGCCGATGGCGGCGTGGTCTGGGCAACAGAAGATCCCAATCTCGGGCAGCCGGAACTGGCGGTGTCGGCACCGTCGTTCGTGGCTTACGACGGCCAGCGCATCGTTGCACCGGTACGGTTTGCTATACGCAGCAACTACCCGGCGTTCATCCAGCGGATGGAGCTACGTTTGTACCGGGCGGCCGACCTGGACTTGATCGAGCCGCTCGCCACCGTTGCGGTTGCGCCTACCGGCGTGGCCCAGGCCGAATGGGATGGCGTGCTGCCAGACCGCTATCGCTACCGCGCTGGTGATGATCTGGTGTACGTGCTGCGCGCATATGCTGCCGATGGCGCCTGGGACGAGACCGCACCAAGCCGCATGCAGCTGGTGACACCGGAGGAAGCGGAACGCGGCAACCGGTCGTTGCGCGACACCACCGAAAAAGCCTTGGGCAGCGCGTTGAGTGTTGAGCAGGCGCAGCAGCAGCGGCTGGTCGATGACGTGTTTTCGCGCAATGGCCTGCGCCAGCAGAACATCGCGGTATATGGCTCGCGGGTGCGCATACAGGGCCGGAACCTTCCACAGGGCCGCAGCCTCAGCATCAATGGCGAGCCTTACCCGGTCGATCTGGAAGGCAAGTTCGTGGCTGAATTCCTGATGCCCGTTGGCCGCCATGGTTTTGATATCGCGGTACAGGCGCCGGGGCAGGGCAGTGCAGCTGCGGTTGCCCAGCATCAGCAGCTGGAGGTGGATGTCTCCGGCAGCTACTTCTTTGGCATTGGCATGGCCGATGTGACCATCGCGCAGAACGACATCGGCCGCTCGACCGCGGCACTGAGTGTGGATGGTCGCTACCGTGATGACATCATCAGTGACGGGCGGCTGGCCTTCTATCTGAAGGCCAAGGCCCGTGCCAAATACCTGATCACCGCGCAGGCGGATACCACCGAACAGGACCTGGGCCATCTGTTTGATGGCTTCACCAGTGCAACGCCGCAGGACATTTTCCGCCGGCTGGATCCCGATCTGTACTACCCGACCTATGGCGACGACTCCAGCACCTACCGCGATGTCGACACCATGGGCCGCTTCTACCTGCGCGTGGACTGGGACAAGAACCAGGCGCTGTGGGGAAATTACGCCACCGGCCTGACCGGCACCGAGTACGCGCAGTACGTGCGCTCGCTTTACGGTGCAGCGGTGAACTGGCGCTCGCGTGCGATCAATGCCTGGGGTGACCCACGTACGGAACTGCGCGGCTTCGGCTCGCAGGCCGAAACCGCGCCGGGCCACAATGAATTCGCAGGCACCGGCGGCAGCCTGTACTACCTGCGCAACACCGACATCCTGCCCGGCTCGGATATCGTGGTGCTGGAGATCCGTGACCCCGCAACCGGGCGCGTCGAACAACGCGTGCCACTGATGCGCGGCGTGGACTACCAGATCAACGAGCTGCAGGGACGCTTGCTGCTGACCAGGCCTTTGGCCCAGATCACCCGTGAGAACGTGCCTACTTTGACCCGCGACAGCCCGCTGGACGGCTACGAGCAGCGCCTGGTGGTGGACTACGAATGGGTGCCGAGCGACTTCGATGATGACAACATCACCGCCGGTGTACGTGCCAAGCAGTGGCTAGGTGATCATGTCGGCGTTGGCGTCACCTACGTCAAGGAAAACCGCAGCGGCGAAGACTACACACTCAGCGGCGCCGACCTCACCCTGCAGGCCGGCAAAGGCACTTACCTGAAGGCCGAGTACGCGCACACCGAATCATTTGGTGCGCCGGTGTTCTACTCGGACAACGGCGGCATGAGTTTCGTGCAGAGCAACCGTCTGCTGGGCCAGCGCAAGGGCGATGCGCGTTCGCTTGAAGCGCGCGCCAACCTCAAGGAGCTCGGCTGGACCACGCTGGACTGGAGCGCTGGCGCCTGGTGGCGCGACACCGATGCAGGCTATTCAACGGCACGTTACGACACCAACCGCGACGTCACCGAGTATGGTGCGGAAGTGCTGGGACAGCTGACCACCGATCTCAGCCTGTATGCACGGTACAGCCGCGCCGAGATCGGACGGCAGGCCTTGACCCAGGCGCAGGCCAGCATGGAATGGCGCATCGGTGACTACGATACCCTCAGCGGCGAGATCCGCCGGGTTGAAGAGCAGCGACTGTTGAGCAGCGCCACTGGCGTGTTGGGCGCAGTCAAGTACGCACATCAGTTTGGCACCAGCCTCAACCTGTATGGCTTGGCACAGGCCACGCTGGATGACGATGGCGGTCAGTACGAAGACAACAATGCCTTGGTGGCAGGCGGCAAATACCTGTTTGGCGATCAGTCCTCGGTCTCCGCCGAAGGTAGTGTTGGCGATCGCGGAAATTCAGCGATGGTGAGTGGTGAGTACCGGCTCACGCCCGAGCATTCGCTGTATACCGGCTACACGTATTCGACAGACAGTACCGACTATGAATCGCTGTTTGAGCCCAACCGCCAGAACGGCTGGACCATCGGCCAACGCTGGCGCCTGTCCGAACGCAGCAACATGTTCAACGAGAGCCAGTTCATCAAGGAGCCGCAGCAGTCCGGTATAGCTCATACCTACGGCATGGATTTCTATCCTGCGCAGGGCTGGAACATGGGTTTCACCCTGCAGACGGGCGATCTGGAAAAGCTGGGTGGGGCCAATGTGGATCGGCGCGCGGTCAGCGTCAGCGGCGGCCACACCTCACCTGCAGCCGATTGGCAGAGCAAAGTGGAGTGGCGACGTGATCAAGGTGGCGAGAACCGCACCCAGTGGGTCACCACCAACCGGTTGACCTGGAAAATCAACGAGAGCTGGCGCATCGCTGCACGCGTCAACTACTCCGATACCGATGATGACTATGATCGGCTGGCCAATGCGCGCTTCCTGGAGAGCAACCTGGGCTTTGCCTGGCGGCCATGGAACAGCACGCGCTGGGCGTTGTTCGGCCGCTACACCTATCTGTATGACCTGGCCACGCTCGGGCAGGTGGGGGGTGCCGAGTACGATCAGCGTACCCAGGTCTTGTCGCTGGAAGGTGTCTACAAGCAGGACCAACATTGGGAATACGCCTTGAAGCTGGCGCGTCGTGATGGTGACGTCCGCATGCAGCGCGGCTATGGGCCTTGGTTCGATTCGGCCACCAACTTCGCCGCCGCGCAGCTGCGTTACGAGCTGCGCACGCAATGGCACGCGTTGGCTGAGTACCGGTGGTTGGATGTGGCCGATGGTGGCAGCCGGCAAGGCTTCCTGGTTGGCGTGGACCGCGATATCAGCCGCAACTTCCGTTTGGGCGTGGGCTATAACTTCACCGAGTTCAGCGATGACCTGACCGACTTCGATTACGACCATCGCGGCTGGTTTCTCAACATGACCGGCATGTATTGACGGCGCGGCGCACTCCAGGACAGATGCCATGACCATGACCCGTATGCAGCAGCTTCCTATTCACAATGGTCGTCCAGCCGTGCCGACGCAGCATTGGCTTGCGGCAGCGTTGTGGATGCTGTTGGCCTTGGTTGCAGCGGTACCTGCAGGCGCACAGAGCAGCGCAGGTGGCGAGGCAAGCAGTGAAGGATTGCTGCTGACCCTCACCAACAGCCCTGCGCTCGGTGGCGTCGATCTACCCGATGACTACTATGTTCCCGGTGGCGAGGTCAGCTATCAGTTGCGCGCTGCAAACAAAGGTACGGCTACGTTCCGTGGCCACTTGCAGACCAAGCTGCCGGCGGGCATGACCCAGGCGCGCTGGACATGCCAAGCTGATGCTGGAGCGCGCTGCCCAGCCGTGCAGGGCAGCGGTGCCGTTGATGCGCTTGCGCATCTTCCGGCAGGCAGCAGCCTGACCTATCAGTTGACGATAACGGCTCCAGCCGATTACCCAGGCAGTCACCAAGCCCTGGAACTGGAGGCCGCACTGCAGCCAGTCGAAGGCAGCAGCGGGCCGCGTTTGAGCGTGCGTGACAGTGACCGCGCGCAAGCCGATGCGGGCCTGCCTGCGCCCATCGCTCCAACAACGTCAGCTACCGATAGCGCGGGCGCACGCACAACCGCTGATCGCGCCACTCCGCGCGCTAGTGCGGGCCTGCAATCTTCGCCCAGCGGCCTGCGTTCAGGGCTGGGTGCCCCTCGGGCGCTCGCACTGGGTGGCCCTTTTGCCCAATGCAGCCCGGACATGTTCATCAGCCAGGCTCCGACCGGGCAGGACAACACCACTCTGTCGCGTGTCGATACCAGCTCCGTGCCATTCACCCTCGTACCGTTGGGTACCGGCAGCGTGCCGTACAACGCGGTTGGCTACCGGCCAGCGGACAATTTCCTGTATGGCATACGCATCGGCACCACCAGTCTGGTGCGCATCCACTCGGACGGCTCCACCGAGGTACTTGGAGCAGTCAGTGGGTTGCCGGCGCCGACCAGCCCGCCGGTAAACAACAGCTACAACGCAGGCGAAATCGGCACGGATGGGTTTCTTTATGTCAAAACACAAAATGTGGTCAGTGCAATCTATCGCATTGATCTGACCACGGTGCCAGGCACGGCAACCCGCATCAACCTGATTGGCGGCACCGTCAGTGGTGCGGACATGGCGTGGATCAATGGTCGGCTGTACACGGTCAACCAGAACGGCACGGTGGCCTGGATCAATCCCAGCACCGGCCAGGTCACCACGCTTCCGGTTGCCAATGGCACGCTGGGAAACGTTGGCGCATTGTTCGGCACACCTACCGCCTTGTATGGTTCGCGCAATGATCCGGGTGGCTTCTACGAGTTCGACCTGGCCACCGGCGCGGGCACGCGCTTGTCCGGCTCGCCGGTGGTGGGCAGCAACGACGGCGCCCACTGCGCGTCGGCTGAAATCGTGCTCGGCGTGGATGTTGGCGTCACCAAGACCAATACCCCGGCACAAGGCCCCAACGATCTTCCCAACGATACTTACCTGCCGGGGACGAACGTCGTTTACAGCATCGTGGTCAGCAACCGTGGCCCGATCGGCGTGCAGAACCTGCGTGTGCAGGATGCACTGCCGCCGGGAATCTCCACCGCCAGCTGGACTTGCCAGATAACCCAGGGCGCTGGTGAGTGCGGACAAAGCAGTGGCAGCGGCGCAATCGATGACCAGCTGGATCTCGAATTCGATGAAACCAACCGCATCGTTTCCCAGGCCACCTATACCTTGACCATGGCGGTGCCACTGGCCTATCCGCAAAGCCAGCCCATGCTGACCAACACCGCGATAATCACCCCGCCGAGCAACTACAGCGACACGACGCCCAACGACAACACCGCGACCGATACCGATCCCGCGCCGCAGGCCGACCTGTCGGTGGTCAAGGCCACCCCCAGCGCCAGCGTGCGTGTTGGCGACACCATTAACTACAGCTTGACCGCCAGCAACCTGGGGCCGGCCGACGTCAGCAATGCCGTGCTAAGCGATACGCCCAATGGCCGGCTCGACTGCCTCAGCCCCAGCACGCCACCGTCATGCAGTGCCACAGGTGCAGCGACCTGTCCGGCCGCGCTGAGCCGAACCGCGCTGTTTGGTACCGGCGTGATCATTCCCAGCTTGCCGGCCAACAACGGCACCGTAGTTGTCACCGTCAGCTGCCTGGTCATTCCCTGAGCAGGGCGGAGGATCGCTAGTGGTTGATGAGCAGATGGGTAAGCGCAGGACAGTGGCGGTGTTACGTCAGCTTCGGCAGCAGAAGATCACCGGCAGTAGCTTTACCGCTTTTTTCCTATGGAATTGCGGACGCGTTGATCCTTGGGCAAGTCGTAATCAGGCAGGGCGCTGGCCCAGAGGTTGCCGTGGGACCGGCCAGAATGCCTGCAGTGTGGCAATCGGCACCTGTCAGTGCCTTATCGCAGCTGGAGACCTATCGTGGAAAAAATCGGCGTTGGTGAGCGTGGCACTGTGAGTAGCGCAGCAGATGCGATGCGGATTACCGAAAGCTATGTGCGCATGGCTGCGCCCTATGTCTATTTCTGGGCATGGCCGATGGTGAATGTTCATAACCGCCGGCTGGTCTTCGACAAGGCGCCACAGCCGGGCCTGATGAATGGCGTACTGCCGTTGGCGCCGCTGAATACCTTGTCGATGCTGCACGATTACGTAAAACCCGAACAGCGCTGGGTGGCCTGTCCCAATCAGGACGTGGTGTACGGCGCCGGTGTCATCGCCCTGGACAGGTCGCCGGTGATCGTGCAGGTGCCTGACTTCGGCCAGCGCTTCTGGGTCTATCAGATGGTGGATATCCGCACAGACAGCTTCGCTCATCTTGGGGCGATGTATGCCAGCAAGCCCGGGTTCTATCTATTGGTTGGGCCCGACTGGCAGGGCGAGACGCCGGCCGGCGTGAACGAGGTCTTTCGTGCCGGCAGCGATACCGGAATGGTGATTCCGCGTGTGTTCCAGGATGACACCGACGAGGACCGGCAGGCAGTTCAGGACGTCATCGCACAGATCGATCTCTACCCGCTTGCGCAGTTCGACGGGACGATGAAACGCCATGACTGGAAATCGATTCCGAGCTTCGCACCGGCCGGAAGCAATGATGCCGGCGGCGAGACGCAGTGGGTGATGCCGCAAACCTTCTTCGATCAACTACCTTCGGTGCTGGCCGACGCGCGTCCACTTGCCGGTGAGCAGGCGCTGTATGCGCAGGCCTTGGCGCTGGTTGCGGCAATCCAGCAGGATGCTTCGCTCAAGGCCGCGGCTATCGAAGCAATTACGCAGGCCGATGCCGATGTGATTGATCCCTTGCTGCAGTTCCGCAATTGGGGCGTGCCGCGCAGCGAGCACTGGTCGACGGTAGACAATGGCGCCGCGTTCGGCACCGACTACTTCGCCAGAACGGCAGTAGCCAAATCGAACATCATGGTGAACACCGCCGAGGAGACCAAATACATCTACCAGGACCTGGACGGCGAAGGGCAGCGATTGAACGGCACCCATCGCTACCAAGTGAAGTTTTCTCCGGGCCAGACGCCGCCAGTCGATGGCTTCTGGTCGCTAACGTTGTATGACGCCAACCATTTTTTTGTTCCCAATCCGATCCAACGCTACTCGCTGGGGACCAAGAACAAAACCTTGAAGCTGGCAAGCGATGGTGCGCTGATCTTGTACGTGCAGGCCACCTCGCCGGGCGCGGCGCTTGAAAGCAATTGGCTGCCTGCGCCGGCGAACGCCGATTTTTCGCTGTTCCTGCGGGCTTATTGGCCCAAGCCGGAGGTTCTGGATGGGCGCTGGGCACCGCCAGCAGTCACCCGCATAGGCTGAGCTGTCGAGCAGCAGCGGGTTGCACAGAAGAATCGAAACTTTGGTCGCAAACCTATTGCTTCGCCCTGGTCCTGGCGCTCATGTTCCTTGCGTTGTTTACGCGTGGGCTCGGGCGCGCCGCGGACTTCGAACGGCTCTGGCGGTCCTTGCGGTCTCTGATCATTGCCGTAATTCCTCGCGGTGGGCGGCTGAGCAGGCCGAGCGGTGGTCGGCGCATCGCTGGCTGAGCCACCGCCGCTGACGACGGATATCTGGGCTCGCACACTAGAGAAGCATGTCGAGATGGCAGGCCCTCATGTGAAGACCTGCAGTGCGCAATGCTTGCGGTGGGCTATTGGCAAACAGACGGTCGCGCTGGGCAACGCCCTAGTCGGTGACCATCACCCACAGCCAGAAAGGGGCGCGGTGCTCGGCGAGAAACTGCTCCAGCCCGCTCAATCGGGCTGGATTAGCGCAACGGTGATCTACGGACTCACCAATCGGTGGGCGCATAGTCCTTCAGGAACTGCCCCCAGACATGCTCGCCGGTATTGAAGCCGTGGATGATCGGGTCGACGATGCGTGCGGCGCCGTCGATGATGTCCAGCGGCGGGTGGAAGCGTTCTTCCTGCACCTTGCGGGCGGCCAGGCCTGCCGGATCCTCGTCGGTTACCCAGCCGGTATCCACGCTGTTCATATGGATGCCGTCGTTCTGGTAATCGGCTGCCGAGGTGCGCGTCATCATGTTCAGCGCGGCCTTGGCCATGTTGGTATGCGGGTGACGGGTGGTCTTGAAGTTGCGGTAGAACTGCCCCTCCATCGCCGACACGTTGACGATGTGCTTGTCGCGCTCGGGCGTGGCCAGCATCAGCGGCTTCAGCCGCGCATTGATGATGAACGGTGCGATGGCATTGACCAGCTGTGTCTCCAGCAGCTCCACCGACGGAACTTCGGCCATGCGCAGGCGCCAGGAATTGCTGTCGCGCAGATCGACCTGCTGCAGATCCTGGTCCAGGCGCCCATCGGGGAACAGATGACGCTGGCCCAGCAGTTCATCGGCCAACAGCGGTACCTGCGACAACTCGGCGGCGCGGGTCAGCCCGTCGGCGCCATTGCCCTGCGGCGAGGGCAACGCAGCGGCGGCTGCCACCGGCAGCAGATCGGCGCTGCGCAGGCCTTCGTAGTTGCCGATCAACTTGCGGATCGTATCCGGCAGGCTCTGCACGGCAGCGGTTTCGCCGGCCATCATGTGCGCGTAGAACTGCGGCGGCCGGCGTACGGTCTGGCAAGCGTTGTTGATGATGAAATCCAAGCGCGTGCGGGTGGCCAACAGCTCACTGCAGAAGGCTTCCACGCTGGGCGTATGGCGCAGGTCCAGCCCGTATACCTGCAGGCGGTGGCCCCACACTGCGAAGTCGGGTTCTTCGGCGTAACGTGCCGCAGAGTCGCGCGGGAAGCGTGTGGTGACGATCAGCTCGGCACCGGCACGCAGCAGCTTCAGGCCCGCCTGATAGCCGATCTTTACCCGGCCGCCGGTCAGCAAGGCGACGCGGCCCTGCAGGTCTGCAGTCTCGGTGCGCTTGATGTAGTTCAGATCGGCGCAGACCGGGCACATCTGGTCATAGAAGTGATGCAGCTGGGTGAACTTCTGCTTGCATACATAGCAATGGCGCTGCTCGGGCGAGTGCACCGGCTCTTCAACTACGGCTGCACCTTCACCGTTGTGCGCGTCGTGCAGACCAGCGGCATGCGGCGGAAAGTAGTTCGGGGTGCTGAACACCGGCTTGCGGCGCAGGGCGCGGATGCCGGTCTGTTCAAGCAGCGCCTCGGACTTGCGCACCTTCTCCTGGTGGCGCTCACGGGCCTGCTTCTTCAGCATCTGCCGGCGTGCCTTCGGCTCGGGGTGGAAAACCTTGGCAACCACCTGGTGCAGGCGCACGCGGTCGGCTTCGGACAAGGTGTCGAGCATGCTGCGATCAGCTTCGATCGCCTCCAGCAGATCCAGCGCTTCGCGCAGGCGGTCTGACAGGAGCAGGGCAGGGTCAACAGGTGTGGCGATGGTGTTCAAATGACAATCCGGAAAGAGCGGCGGCAAGCCGTGGATGGACAGCAGAGCGGTGACCGCCTCGATGCGGGTCCATGCTGTAGCAGGCCGGGAGGGCGTGGCCGGGGGCAATTGTCCCAGATATCAGGGGGTTGGCGCCAATCTGCGGCCGCCAGGGGCAGCGCAGGCTGGTTTTTCGCTCTCGTGCGCGGCAGCGGTTCAGGCTGGGCGCGCAGCGGGAGCCGCGAAGCCACGATGGGCGACACAGCTGCCATCGGCGTTTGGCCCTGACCCGCGCTGGCCAACCCGATTTGAAAGCGAATGCCCGCGCTGGCGCCGTGTGAGCGCGGCGGAGTGGCCACCGTCGTACGTAGATGAACGAGCGGGGGCTGGAGCAGGGCATCCCTTGGCCGCAGATGAGGTTCAGCGCAGGCCAGGCGCTCCCTGTCTGCCTGCGCGCGGAATCCAAACGCTGGCCCCGGCAGCGCAGCCTTGGCAGCGCCGGCAATGCTGCCCATGGCTTGGCAGGAAGCGCCGGTTGGCGCGCTAGTTCGAGGCGCGCTCGGATTGGGGTACGCGGCGTAGTTTGCTTACTTCATAGCCCATTGCCTGGATGCGCTGCACGGCACTTTGATAGTCGGCTTCGCTGACCTGCGGGGTGCGCGCCATATACCAGACGTAATCCCGCTTGCTGCGCGCAACGATGGTCTGCGCGTAGCTGTCGTCCAGCCAGGCGATCACATATTCCGCCTTGATCGGCCAGATGAACTGCATGCCCCAGATGGCACCGTTGCCGTGCGCCTCCACCGTGCCGATAGGATGCATTGTCTTCTGCGCCGCATCGAAGCTGCCGTTGCGGTAGGTGAAGGTGGTCTGGATGCGCCCATCCGGGCGCAGCGCATAACGCTCCACTGCATCGAAGGCCTTGCGCTCAGGCCGTGACGGGATGTGCGCGATCACATACCAGTCGCCCATGAAGCGGGGAACGTCGACCGAATCGGGGCGGGGTAGCGGCCGCGTTTCCGTGGCGCTGCAACCGCTGCCGAACAGGGCCACGGCCAATACCGAAAGCAGGGAGACAATGCGCATGCTGCACCTCAGTTGGGCCGAAAAAGATAGTGCGCCACCAGCCATTCCTGGCCATCCGCATAGCCAAACAGTTCCGCGCAGGCCATCCAGAACATCCGCCAGCGTTGCCACCAGATCTTTGCATCGGCCTGCCCATAGGTGGCCTCCAGCACGGCCATCACTTCCACCCGTGCCGCATCCTGGTTGGCCAGCCAGAGGTTGGCAGTGCGCTGGTAATGTCTGCCGTCCAGCAGCCAGCGCTTTTCCAGGTGCAGGTCACGCTGGAAATGCAGCAAGGTATCCACCGACGGCATCAGCCCGCCGGTGAAGAAGTGCCGGCCCATCCAGTTGTCGCCACCGTCGGTCTCGAACGGATACATCTGGGTCCGGTGGGCGAAGATGTGCACGAACAACGCGCCATCAGGCTTCAGCCATTGTGCGATGCGCGAGAGCAGGCGCTCGTAGTTGCGCACGTGTTCGAACATCTCCACCGACACGCAGCGGTCGAAATGCGCCGCAGGTAGCTCCAGCTGGTTCACATCGCAGGTCAGCACCTCCACGTTGTGCAGGCCACGGAACTCGCACTGGGCAAGGATGTGCTCACGCTGGCTGTGGGAGTTGGACACGGCGGTGATACGTGAATGCCGGTAGTGCTCGGCCATCCACAAGGTCAACGAGCCCCAGCCGCAGCCCAGCTCGAGAATATGCTGGCCATCGCTCAGGCCGGCGCGTTGCGCATAGAGCGTCAGCATTTCCTCTTCGGCCTGGTCCAGGCTCTCCTCGCCGGTGGGGAAGTAGCAGCTGCTGTACTTGAGCTGTTTGCCGAGGCAGGCCTGGAAGAAGCCGGCGGGCACTTCGTAGTGCTGGCGGTTGGCCGCATCCACATGCAATGCCAGCGGGCTGCTGGACAGCTCGGCGATGCGCCGGCTGAAACGTTCCGACTGCGCCTCGACACCACCTTCGGTTTCCTCCTGCAAACGCTGCGTGCACAAGCGGCGGATACCTGCACGCAGTACGGCATCGGGCACAAGCCCACGTTCGGCCCAGACCACCATGCCGGTCTCGGCATCCGTGGTGGGGTGCAGTGATGCGCTGTCGGTCATGGCGAGTGCTCCTTGGAAGGCTGCGGAAACCAGGGGAAAAACATTGGCGTACTGCGTTGGTAGGCGCGGTAGTCCTCGCCACGGCTGCGCAGTGCCTGCTTCTCGGTGAAGGGGATGCCGCTGAGATAGCGCAGGAACAGATACATCAGCACGGGGCCGATCCAGGCCAGCCACCACAGTGGCGAACCCACTGCCAGCAGCGGGTAGGTGAACCAGTGCAGCCATTCAAAGAAATAGTTCGGATGGCGCGAGTAGCGCCACAGTCCGTCGCGGCAGGTGCGGCCACGGTTGGCTGGATCGGCGCGGAAGCGCGCCAGTTGCCTGTCGGCCAGAGACTCACCGGCAACGCTCAGCAGCCACACCGCTGCCGCTGCGGCAAGCCAGCCGTACATATACGTTTTCCGGTTCACTGCCACCGCGATGAAGGGCAGCGCGAACAGCAGGATCAGCATCGCCTGGGCCATGAAAAACCCGAATATCTTGCCTTGATGCCCCTGCCAATGTTCGCGCAGGTAGCGGTAGCGCCCGTCTTCCTCCTCGCTGCGCACCCTGCGCCACAGATGTAACGCCAAGCGGCTGCCCCACAGCCCAGCCAGTACGCCCAGCGCGGTACGCGGCAGCGCTGCACCGTTGCCCAGCAGCGCCAACAACACTGCTGCCATGGCCAAGCCCAAGGCCCACAGCACATCGACTACGCCGATATTGCGGTGCCGGCGTTGCCACAGCCAACCCCATCCCATCAGCACGACGGCGCCGGCCAGTACCCAGATCAGATCTTTCATGGCGAAACTCCACTGGCAGGGCGGTAGGTTGCAGTACGCGACCAACGGCGCGCCGCGCCACACAACAACGACAGGGCGATTCCCCAGCACACGCCGAGCAGCAGCACGCCGTGCCATGCCGGCAGCGAAAACCGCACCGCGTCGAAACCGCGCGCGGCGGACAGGTAGGCAAGCGGGGCCAGCAGCAGGCCAAACACCGCCGGCAGCACAGCGTGGCGCTGCAGGAACGCCATCGAGCCGGTGATCGTCATCGCGAACGCTGCCCACAGCGACAATATCCAGGGCGGAGGTGCCCAGCCCAGCGGCGCGGCGGCGTAGCGTACGCTGCCGGTGGCTGCCGCAAGGCCGTCCACCCACCATGCGCAGACCAAGGCCAGTGCCAGCAGGCGCAGATCCACCCGTGGTTGTGCCGAGCTGGCCAGCTGGCTGCCCACATAAAGCGTTGCCGCCAGCAGTGCCGGCCACTGCCAGCCGCGCCCGGCGCCGGCCACGGCGCATAGCCAGACAAGTTGGTTGCCGAGCAGGTTGGCCCACATGCGCATGTCAGCGCCGGTCCGTTGCAGTGTGTTCTGGCCGATGGCCAGGGCGCGCCAGCAGCAGGTGCGAGACGCCGATGGAGCGCTCCAGGAAGCCGCCTTCGCAGTACGCCAGGTAGAACTCCCACGAACGGCAGAAGCCGGCGCTGAATCCCTGCGCATGCACTGCGGGCAGCTGGGCCAGGAAGCGCCTGCGCCAGGCGCGCAGGGTCAGCGCATAGGAGTGGCCGAAGTCCTGCTGGGCAATCAGCTGCAGGTCGCTGGCGCGGGTCTTGGCGGCCATGATTGCGTTGATGGAGGGAATGAAACTGCCGGGGAATACATAGCGCTTGATGTAATCCACGCTGGACCGCGCCTGCTCATAGCGATGGTCCTCGATGGTGATGGCCTGCAGCAGCGCGACACCGGTGGGTTTCAGCAGGCGCTGCAAGGTGGCCATGTAGACGTCCAGGTATTCGGCGCCGATGGCCTCGATCATCTCGATGGAGACGAGCTTGTCGAACTGCCCCTGCAGGTCGCGGTAGTCCTGCATCAGCAGGGTGATGCGGTCTTGCAGCCCGGCGGCAGCGACGCGCTGGGATGCCAATGCATGCTGCTCTGCCGAGATGGTGGTGGTGGTGACATGGCAGCCATAGTGCTGGGCGGCGTGCAGTGCAAAGCCTCCCCAGCCGGTGCCGATCTCCACCACGCGGTCACCCGGCTGCAGGTTCAGCTGCTGGCAGATGCGGTCCAATTTGCGGGTGGACGCAGACTCCAGGGTGTCTTCTTCGTTGCTGAACAGCGCCGAGGAATACATCAGGTCCGGCGACAGGAACAACGCGAAGAAGTCGTTGCCCAGATCGTAATGGGCGGCGATGTTGCGCCTGCTGCCTTCGCGGCTGTTGCGGCGCAAACGGTTCCAGCCACGCAGCAGCCAGCCAGCAACGCGTGCCGGCCCGTGTTCCATCGCGTCCAGCAGGTCGCGGTTGCGCACCAGCAGGCGCACCAGCGCGACCAGGTCGTCGCAGTGCCAGTCACCGTGGATGTAGCTCTCGCCGGCGCCGACGCTGCCTTGTGCGGCAACCTTGCGATAGAACGCCGGGTTGTCGATGGTGACCGTGGCCTGCAGCGCGCCGGGCTCGCCCAACAGCACTTCGCCCATGCCATCGCGCACGCGCAGCTGGCCCGAGCGCAGCGGCGTCAGCTGCGCAAGCAGCCGTCGGCGCAGGAACAGATCGAGTGCGGTTGGGCGGGGCAGTGTGATCGAAGGGGTCATCTCGTTCATCGGGTTTTCTCGGCGGGGGACGGATGGTCGTAGACGGGGTTGCCCTTCAACCACAGTCGCAAGGCGTGCCAATGGATGGCGGCAGCCACCTGCATCGTCATCAGTGGATACAGCGCCAGTACCCGGGCCAGGCCGCGACCATCAAGCGGGCGGCGCTGCATGTGTTGGGTGGCGTCGAACTGGCGTATGCCGTCCTGCCAGACCTGCATATGCACATGCAGGAACTGCCCAGGCGCGCTGAAGCGCCAGTCATAGCGGCAGTTCATCGGCATGAAAGGTGAGACGTGGAAGCACTTGTCGAACTGCCAGCGCAGCGCATTGCCCTCGTGTGCGGCTGTGGCGACCGGCAGGACGTAGGCGTGGCGTTCCTTCCACGGCGTGTTGGTGATGTCGGCCACGATGCAGTCCAGCGTGGTGCCATCGGCCTGGTAGCAGTAGTAGAAGCTGACCGGATTGAAGACGTGCCCACCAAAACGCAGGTGCGTCAGCAGCCGCACGGGGCCCGCAGGGCGATGGCCGAGCTGCGGAGCAGCATGGTCGCGCACGGCGTCGGCCAGCGGCTGCGCCGGGTCACCGAAGTAGTCGCTGCGGCGGAACTGGGCCAGGTTGCGTCGGTTCACCGACCACAGCCAGCGCCGAGAGAACACCTCGTCCAGCTCATCCAGATCGAGCAGAAGCTGTGCCACCGGGTAGCGGAAGGCATGCGGCTGCGGCAGGTGGCGGCGGTGGATCACCTGCCCGAAGTAGAGCGCGCTGGCACTCATGCGAGCACCTCGGCGTGGCGCTGCGGGGCGCGAAGCGGCGTGTGGCAGCGCAGGGCATCCACCACGCGCCTGGCGCTGCGGATGCCGTCCTCATGGAAGCCCCAGCCCCAATACGCGCCGGCAAACCAGGTGTTGCGCCGCCCCTGCAGCTCAGCCCAGCGTTGCTGCGCGCGTACGGCGGAGCCATCGTGCACCGGATGGGCGTACTGCAGCCGGCGCAGCACCGTGGCCGGGTCGATGGCATCGCTGCGATTGAGGGTGACGATCAGCGGTGTGTCGCCGGGCAGGCCCTGCAGCAGGTTCATGCAATAGCTGACGGTGCACGGCGCGGTGCGGTCTTCGGGTACGTGCGCGTTCCAGGCCGCCCATGCCTTGCGGTTGCGCGGCAACAGCTTGGCGTCGGTATGCAGTACCACCTCGTTCTGCTGGTAGCGGATGGTGCCAAGCACGTCGCGTTCGGTGCGATCGGCATCGGCAAGCAAGGCCAACGCCTGATCACTGTGGCAGGCCAGGATCACCTGGTCGAAATCCTCGATGCCGGCGACGCTGTGCACGCGCACGCCGTCGGCAAGCCGCTCGACCTTGCTGACCGCACAGCGCAGGCGTTCTTCGACCTGCCAGCGCCGGCGCAGCGCCTCCACATAGCGTGCCGAGCCACCTTCCACCACGCGCCAGGGGGCGCGGCCGGTTGCCTGCAGCATCTGGTGGTTGGCCATGAACTGGACCAGGTAGCGCGCCGGGAAGTCCATGATTGTCGCGGTGGGCGAGGACCACAGAGCCGAGGCCATCGGCAGCAGGTGTTCCTCGACGAACGCTTCGCCATAGCGTTGCTGCCGCAGGTACTGGCCCAGCGAAGGGCCCTCCGGCTCGGACAACAGCGAAGGAGCTTCGCGGTAGAACCTGCGCAGATCGGCAAGCATGCCCCAGAACCGTGGCGACACCAGGTTGCGGCGCTGGCAGAACAAGCCATCCAGCGAGGTGGCGTTGTATTCCACGCCACTGCGCGCACTGTGCATTGAAAAGCTCATGGTGGTCGGCTTGGACGCCACCCCGAGTTCTTCGAACAATGCGCTCAGCAAGGGATAGTGCAGCTCGTTGAAGACGATGAAACCGGTATCCACGGCCATGCGGACCGATCCCACCTGGACGTCGTGGGTATGCGTATGGCCGCCGAAATAGTCATTGGCTTCGAACAGCGTTACCTGATGCTCGCCGTCCAGCCACCAGGCACTGGCCAGCCCGGCGATGCCCGAGCCGATTATCGCGATGCGCATGTCAGTGCTCCGCCTTTGCCAGCACCCAGGCCGGAATGGGTTTCAGGCCTTTCACCAGTCCCAGTGCGGCCATCACACGTAGCCCGTACCAGGTCATGTCCAGCTCCCACCAGCGGAAACCCTGGCGGACTGTGCCGGGGAAAAAATGATGGTTGTTGTGCCATCCCTCGCCAAAGGTCAGCAGCGCCAGCCAGAAATTGTTGCGGCTGTCGTCGCGCGTCTGGAAGCGGCGGCTGCCGAACCGGTGGGCGAGGGAGTTGATGGTGACCGTGGCGTGGAAGAGCAGCACGGTGGAAATGAAGAACCCCCATACCAGAAGCTGCATTCCCGATGTATGCAGGCCGGGAGCAACGCGCTCCAGCACGGCGCCCAGCCCATACAGGCCGCCGGCCAGCAGCAGCGGAACGACGGTGTCGAAGCGGTCCAGCCAGCGCAGTTCCGCGAACCGGGCCAGATCGGGGACGCGCTTCAGGTCGGTGGCAAAGGCGCCGCTGCTCAGGAACCAGCCCAGATGGCTGCGCCAGAAACCGCCCTGCAGCGGTGAATGCGGATCCTGCGGCTGGTCGGCGTGACGATGGTGGTGGCGGTGGTGTGCAGCCCACCACAAGGGGCCGCGCTGAACGCTGCTGGCGCCGATCACCGCAAAAACGAACTGCACGGCGCGTGGCGCCTCGAAAGTGCGATGCGAGAAATAGCGGTGGTAGAAGGCGGTTATCGCGAACATACGCACGGCGTACAGCGCGGCAGCCACGAGTACCGCCGTGGTGGATACGCCGACCCAGATCACCCCCAGGCAACCGACGTGCATCAGCACGAACGGGATCGCGCGCAGCCAGTCGATCCCAACTGCAGCGTCGGTCGTTGCGGGCTCGCCCGCGCCGGTATCGAACCAACGCTGCAGCGTGCGGATCAGGCGCGCTCGAGGGCGGGGCAGGGGCGCGGCGGCGTTCATGGCGGTGTCTCTTGGAGGTGCTTGCTGATCTGTACGTAGCAAGGCGCCCGTTGGATGCGCCCGCCGTGATCGATTTGCGACTTCACTCACGCGTAACGGAACAGCTGGCGACCAGCGGCTGGCTCCAGGCCTGCTGCCATTGCTCGAGCGAGCGTGGCGAGGCGGGCTCGCTGAAGCGCACCGTCACCGGGGGATAGTCGCCGCGTGCATCGCGCAGGTTGCTGGTGCCCTGGAACTGCAGCAGCCGGCGGTCGCTGTCCGCATAGATCAGCGCCAGGCGTGGTGCCATGCCGCCGTACCAGGCATCCAGCTTGACCTCGATGGAGTGGGCGGCGATGCCCTGCCAACGCACGGCCCCCCGGTGCAGAACTTTGATGGGATAGAAACGCTGGCGGCCGGGGACCAGGAACGGAAGACTGAGCGGCTCACCGCGCATCAGTGCCTGCCAGTGCTGGCGCACCGCCGCGTCGAACCCCGCATCGACGACAGCATCCGCTGGCAGCGCCACCGAACTGCTGCGGCGCGGCGCAGCGGCATCCTCCTGCCAGTCGATCCAGGCCCGGCCATCGGCGATGCGCACCAGCGCCGCCTGCCCGCTGCGCTGATCCTGCAATTGGTAGCCGCGCGCCGCCGGCAGTGCGCTGGCCGGCATCTGCTTTCTGGCGAACGGGCGCCCGTCCGGGCACAGGTATTGCACCCAGCGCTGCGCGCCCTCGCCACCGCTGCCCAGCCAATGCACCTCGCGGTAGCTCACCGTCCCCTGTGCGGTCGTGGCAACCCCCTCATTACGCAGCAAGGGGGCGGCAGCGGCCACGGGCGGGAGCCATAACAGCAACCAGAGCGTACGCATGGGCTTGCTTCCAGAAGGGCGGCAATCCCTGTACGTGTGGTGGCGGCAGACGGATGCAGGCCGTTGCTGCATCCAATCGCCGCCTCCGTCCGTAACGGATGACAGACCTTCACCGCCTGCCGCGAACGCTGATGTACCCTGACGCTGCCCACCTCACTTCCACCTTCCATACCGCACGCATCGTGTCCAGTTCCCAGCAGCCGAGCAGCGAGCCGACTAACTGGGCCAGCGACATGGACGGTGTGGCGCTGCGGCGTGACCGCGATTGCTTCATGCGCATCTACGATCACTTCATGCCGCGCTTGTGCGTCTACCTGCGTGGGCTGGGGTGCCCGGAATCGATTGCCGAAGAGCTGGCACAGGAATGCCTGCTGCGGCTCTGGCTGCGTGCGGCAGACTTCAATCCGGCCCAAGCTGCCTTGAGCACCTGGCTGTACCGGATTGGCCGCAACCTGCATATCGACCGTGTGCGTCGCGAGCGCAGCTGGATGCAGGTGCAGGCGGCGGTGGAGGAAGCCGCTGCCGACGACCCGCTCGAGCGCAGCAGTGCCGAGCAGTACGCCGACCAGGCGCGGCTGCGCCAGCGCATCAACGACCTGCCGGCGGTACAGGCAAGGCTGGTGCGCATGTCGTATTTCGAAGCCAAGAGCCACGCCGAGATCGCGCAGGCGCTGGGCATGCCGTTGGGCACGGTCAAATCCCATCTGCGGCGTGCGTTTCTGCAACTGCAGCTCAAGGTGGGGGGCGCACGATGAATCCGCATCACCATCTGCACGAATCCACCCTGATGAGCTACGCCGCAGGCGCGCTGCCATCGCCATTGAGCATCGTCGCCGGTGTCCATCTTGAGCAATGCCCGCACTGCCGGGCGCAACTGCGCCAGGCCGAAGCGATCGGCTCGGTACTGATGGAGCAGACGCAGCCAGCCCCGGCCACTGCAGAGCAGCGTCGCGCACAGCTGCGCGAGGCGATGCTCGCACAGTTGGCGGGCGAGGCCGGCCCCAGCGTGGAAACGGTGGGCCGGCAGCTGCCGAGGGAGCGCCCCGAGGCCGACCCGGACCACCTGCCGGTTGCGTTGCACCCGTATTTCGGCAGTTCGCTGCGCAACCTGCGCTGGCGCTGGATTGGCCCGGGCATGCATTGCATCCGTGCCGAGCAGATGCCATCGCTGATCATGCTGAAGATCGCACCCGGCAAATGCCTGCCGATGCACAGCCATGGGCGCAGCGAGTTGACGCAGATTCTGCGCGGCTCCTACAACGATGCGCTGGGCCTGTTTGCGCCAGGAGACATGGCGGACCTGGATGAGGATGTCGAGCACCAGCCGGTCACTGCGCCGGGGGTTCCCTGTATCTGTGTGTCAGCGCTGGATGCGCCGCTGGTATTCAGCGGCTGGCTGGCGCGCAAGCTGCAACGCTTCGTCAAACTCTGAAAGAGTGTCGCGCTGGTGGCAGGGCGATCTGAGGCTCTACTTGCGGCTTTTCTTGCTGTCCGTCCTGTCGGCAACCGACCAACGGGATATCAGCTGGTGCGGAAGAACATGGTTCACGATGACGCGCGCGGAGCCCTGCGTTCGGCGTATTTCGCGCAACAGGATATCGATGGCAGCGTCGGCCATTGCCGCTACCGGTTGGTGAATGGTGGTCAGTTCAGGCCATACCATGGTTGACGCTGACGTATCATCGAAGCCCACCACCGACAGGTCGCGCGGTACATCCAGGCCGCGTCGATGTGCCACCGACACCACCGCCGACGCCATGTCGTCGTTGCTTGCGAAGATGGCAGTGGGTGGGCTGCGCAGGGTGAGCAGGCGTTCGGCCGCTTCCAGGCCCGAGCGATAGGTGAAGTAGCCCGGCTGCACCAGCTTGTCATCGTAGGCGATGCCAGCTTCAGCCAGTGCATCCCGATAACCCTGCCAGCGATGCGCACTGGCGGTCTGGTTCGGGTCGCCCTTGATGTAGCCGATGCGCGTATGGCCGCGCTCGATCAGATGCGTGACCATGTCATGGCTGGCGCGGTGATCGTCGATGCGCACGCAGGAAATGCTGTCGCTGAAATGCCCCGATGCGATGGATACGACGGCAACGCCGGCCTGTGTGAACTCGGCGACGATGGCCTTTGACTCACACAGCGGCGGTGGCAGGATCACCCCGGCCACACTGTTGGAAAGCTGTCTTGCGGCGCCCCTGCGTGCCTTGGGGTCCAGCTCGTCCCAGGTGGCGATCACCAGCTGCGCCGCTGCTCGCGTCGATCCGCGCAATGCGCCGACCAGCAGTTCGCGCAGGTAGCTGGAGCTGGGGTTGGTATAGATCAACGCGATGCAGGTGTGCTGTGCCGCCGCCAGCGCACTGGCGGCCAGGTTCGGCCGGTAGCCGAGCTCGCGCACGCTGCGCATGACGCGCTCGCGGTTGCCATCGCGTACACCCGCATGACCGTTGATCACGCGCGATACCGTCATCGCCGATACGCCCGCATGCGCGGCGACTTCGTCGATCGTGATTGCGCCACCTTTTCGGCGCACCGATCTGCTGCTCTTCTTCATGCAATTGGTTCCATTTGATTCAATTACGGACCATCTGTAACGCCCGTTACCTGCGGGAAACCAAGCGCTGCAGTGCATTCCATGCCCCTGCCTATCGTTGTTCATCGCTTGGGAATAAGCCAGTGGACTCGCTTTGCTGCGCTGCACGGTGACAAGTGAGAACACAGGTGATTAGTCTGCGCTCCGACGCGATGGTAGCGCTACCACTGTACCGGGTGAGGCCGGTTGTCGGCTCGCCTTCTGCAACTCGCGGTCATACCAGCAAGCTTGGAACACGTTTCAGACGCAGTGCGCTTGGGGGGCATTGCGATGTTCGGTTTGGAAGACGGGCCTCGCCCGTGCGTGCCCCTGGGAGGGGGTGGTACATCCATTCGATCGTATGTCAGAGAGAGGACATTCATGAGCGCTTGCACTTTTCGTAGTACTCCAGACCCGAGGATCGGTTCATGAGCCGGAAGTTGACGAAGTTCAAATCCAGAGCCATGTTCACCTTCGTCGGGGGTGTGCTGGTCATCAATCCTGCGTTCGGACAGGAGGCGCCGACGCCGGCACCGGTTGCAGCGCAGGAACAGGCCCAGCAGAAAGCCACGCAGTTGGACGCCGTGCAGGTAACCGGCATCCGCAACAGCCTCAGCCAGGCGATGGACATCAAGCGCGACTCGGCGGGTGTCGTCGATGCGATCAGTGCCGAGGATATCGGCAAGTTTCCCGATACCAACCTGGCCGAATCACTGCAGCGCATCACTGGCATCTCGATTGAGCGCCGCGATGGTGAGGGTGCGCAGGTAACCGCACGCGGCTTTGGCCCGCAGTTCAACATGGTCACGCTCAACGGCCGCCAGATGCCGGGTGCCGATGCGTTCGGTGCATCGGGCCAGGTGGCCATCGGCGGCGTCGATGGCGGCACCCGCGCGTTCAACTTCGCCCAGTTGGCGGCCGAGGCCATCAACGGCATCGAGGTCTACAAGACCAGCCAGGCGCAGGTACCCAGCGGTGGCATCGGCGCCACCATCAACATCCTGACCGCGCGTCCGTTCGACCATGAAGGGTTCGTCGCCAACGCCGGCGCCAAGGTGGTCTCGGACCAGAGCCAGCCGTTCGACAACGACCTGACTCCGGAACTGTCCGGCATCTTCAGCTACAGCAACCCGGAAAAGACGTTCGGCGTCAGCCTCAGCGCGAGCCAGCAGAAGCGCAAGGGTGGCTCGGTGCAGGCCACCGACAACTATTGGAACGTGCAGCCGTGGACCGGCACGATGCCGGGCAATCCAACCGTGGTGAACGCGCCGGCGATCGGCCAGTTGTACGGGCGCCCGAATGATCTGCGCTATGCGTTCTCCGAGTTCGAGCGCGAGCGCGTCAACGGCCAGGCGGTGCTGCAGTTCGCACCGATGGATAGCCTGACCCTGACCCTGGATTACACCTATTCGACCAACGAAATCACCGAGAATCGTGGCGAGCAGGGCATGTGGCTGCAGAACAGCAACTACACCAATGTCGAGTTCGACACCAGCGGCGCGGTCGCCACGCCGATCTACATCCGTGAGATCGCCGGCACCAAGGACTTCGGCCTTGAGCAGCAGCGCAGCATGCAGAAGTACAAGTTGGGCTCGTTGGGCTTCAATGGCGTATGGGATGTCAGCGACCGGTTCAAGCTCAGCTTCGATGCGCACAACTCGAAGAACGAAAGCCGGCCCAACGATCCGCTCACCGGCGGTGGTTCCATCTTCATGAGCATCGCGGGCACCAACAACTGCACCAGCGGTCCACATTGCGGTGGTTCGTGGGTGCAGGAACTGAATTTCAACAACGGCCTGCCGGTGGGTACGCAGACCTGGTACCCCAGCACGGCCGATGCCGTCGCCGGCACCAACGGCGTGGTAAACCCGGGGTTTGCAGCAGGCGAGATCGGCTCACAGGTGCTGCGTGTCAACGCGCAGACCCAGATCAGCGAGATCAAGCAGGCGCGGGTGGACGGTGAGTGGAGTTTCGATCAGGGTCGCTTCCAGTTTGGCGTGGACAGCAACAAGTCATCGACTCATCGCATCCAGGCCGCCGAGGCCTATTCCACCCTGGGTGACTGGGGCGTGGCCAATGTCGACGGCGACACCGCCGGCGGGCTGATGGACCTGCTGCAGCCGGTCAGCATCGTCGGCTTGTTCGACGACTACAACGCCAACAGCTGGTCGGCGTGGCGCGGCAATGCCGGCACTCTCGCGCAATGGGCTGCCAGTCAATATGGCGTAGGCCTTGGGGTAAGCCCGCAGCGTGCCGCCGATAACCGCGTGGAAGAAAAGACCAGATCCGCGTACTTCCAGGTTGAACTGGATGGTCAGCTGGGTAGCATGCGCACCAATACCCGGCTGGGCGTGCGCTACGAAACCACGGATGTGGTATCGACGTCGGTCATCGCCATCCCGGAATCGATCGAGTGGCAGTCCAACAACGATTTCCGCGTGGTGCTGTCCGATGAGCAGCAGCCTTTCAGCGAGAAGGCCAAGTACAGCTACATCCTGCCAAACCTCGACTTCAGCATTGATATCACCGATGAGATCAAGGGCCGCGCTTCATTTGGCAAGAGCATTGCACGTGCACCTTATGGCAACCTCTATGCAGGGCCCGGCGCTCAGCAGCCCTTCGGCTCGGTGTTGATCGATCCATCGTCACGGGCCAGTGGCAACGCACAGAATCCGGCCTTGAAGCCGCTGGAATCGGACAATCTGGACCTGGGTGTTGAATGGTATTTCGCCGACGCCAGCTATGTGTCGTTGACGTACTGGAACAAGTCCGTAGACAACTTCATCGGTAACACCATCGTGCAGGAGAGCTTGTACGGACTGACCGATCCGACCTCCGGGCCGGATGCCCAGGCGGCATTGGCCTTCCTCACCAGCGCGGCCTGCGCTACGCAGGTTGGTGCAGCCAACGCAGCGGCATGCTCGGCCAACGACACGTCGCTGTTCACCGCGCTTGCGCTGCTGCGCAACAATCCAGCCGGGCTGGGTGCCTACAACGGTACCGATGCGCAGGTGCTGGCCACCGAAGCGGCGTATGACCTGCACGGGCAGGCCAATGATCCGTTGTACCTGTTCAACGTCAATCGGCCGATCAACCAGAATCAGTCCAAGCTGCATGGCTGGGAACTGGGTGGCCAGTACTTCTTCGGCGACACCGGTTTTGGCGTGCTTGCCAACTACACCATCGTGCGTGGCGACGTCGGCTACGACAACGGCGGTGACCCGAGCATCGACCAGTTCTCGCTTACCGGCCTGAGTGACACCGCCAACGCCATGCTGATGTACGAGAAGTATGGCTGGTCGGTGCGCCTGGCCTGGAACTGGCGTGACCAGTACCTGATCCTCGCCAACCAGGGTTCAAGCCGAAATCCCTACTATGTCGAGGAGTACGCGCAGTGGGACCTGAGCGTGAACTACGCGCTCAATGACCACTGGTCGTTCGGCCTGGAAGCGATCAACCTGACCGGTGAGGATGTGCGTTGGCGTTCACGCACCTCGCAGATGATCGTGAAGCTGGCTGACCAGAGCCCGCGCTACATGCTGGGTGTCCGTTACAAGTTCTGAGTCGGCTGACAGAAGGCCCCCCGCAGGGGCGTCACCGGTACCGCTGCGCGAGCAGCGGTACCTTTTCCAGGTGCGTCGAACCACGCGTGCCTGCACACGGTCCGCGCGCCGGCGGTAACATGCCAGCGCACGGCTCCCGACCTGATTGGAAGACAGCATGGCCCGCTACGAATTGCTCAACAACATCGCCCATCGCGAGCTGCGGGTAGCGACCGGCTTTGGGCCCGAGTTTGGCGACGAAGTGGGAATGGTGCCGGCTTACCCCAGTGAGTTCGCCGAACTGCAGCGGGAGTACCCGATCTTCCTGCGCAGGGACGCCGCAAGCGGAGCATGGCAATCGGTCGCCCTGCTGGGTTTCGAGCAGCACGAGAATCTGTTCCTGCAGGAAGGGCGCTGGAATGCCTCCTATCTGCCGGGGGCGGCGGCAAAAGGGCCGTTTCTGATCGGCTTCCAGGAGGACTGGGTGGATGGTGAACTTGTCCAGCAAGCGGTAATGCACGTGGACCTTGATCACCCCCGCGTGAATACCGACGCCGGTGAGCCGGTATTCCTGCCGCAAGGTGGCAACAGCGCGTACCTGGATCACATCGCAGGCGTGTTGCGGGGTATCCATGACGGCAATGCGTTTGGCACAGACATGTTTGCCGCGCTCGATGCCAAAGGTCTGATACAACCGATCAAGCTCGACGTGCAGATCGACCAGCAGCACCGCGTGGGCGTCAATGGCCTGCACGGCATCGATCGGGACAGACTGGCGTTGCTGGACGGCGCGGACCTGCGCGAGCTCAATGGCGCCGGCTATCTGGAGGGCGCCTACCTGATGCTTGCGTCGTTGCACAACATGCGGCGGCTCATCGCTGAAAAGCAGCGCCGCCTGCGCACGCAGGAATCCGCTGTTTCGACCACCAGGAATTGAACCGTGCTTCACGGCATGCCGATGCGAACGCTGGAAGGCCTTGATGCAGATGCGCTGCCGTTGGCGGCATTGGCAGCGCAGGGACAGCCGGTGGTGCTCAGGGGCATCGCGCGCAACTGGGGTTTGGTGCAGGCAGGACTGCGCTCCACCCAGCACGCGTTTGACTACCTGCGCGGTTTTGATGCCGGCGTGCCCCTGCAGTATTCGTTCGGTGGCCCCGAGATCGAAGGCCGCCCGTTCTACAACGCTGATTTCACGCAACTGAATTTCGAAGTCCGGCGCGGGCTGCTTGCGCAGGTACTCGATGAAATCTCACAGAACCTTCTGCTTCCGCGGCCGCCAACCTATTACGTCGCCTCGCTGCTGATCGAGCGGGCGCTGCCCGGGTTTGCACAGGCCAATGATGCGGGGCTGGCCGGGCAGGGAATCGATGCGTCGGCCAGCATCTGGATCGGCAATCGGGTAACCGCCTCCTGCCATTACGACACCCCGGACAACCTGGCGTGTTGTGCGGTGGGCCGGCGCCAGTTCACCTTGTTTCCGCCTGCACAGATCGACAATCTGTATCCGGGGCCGCTTGAACCGACGCCGGGCGGGCAGGTGGTCAGCGTGGTCGATTTCGATCGCCCGGATTTCGAGCGCCATCCACGCTTCCGCCAGGCACTGGCCACCGCGCAGAGCGCAGTGCTCGAGCCCGGTGACGCGATCTTCATTCCCAGCATGTGGTGGCATCACGTGCGCAGCCTGGAACCGTTCAACGTTCTGGTGAATTACTGGTGGCGCAGTTCGCCGGCGTTCCTGGGCGTGCCGCTGCCTGCGCTGCAGCATGCGATGTGGGCAATACGCGACCTGCCGGCGCAGCAGAAACAGGCGTGGGCAGCGATCTTCGACTACTACGTATTCGGTCCTGGCGGGCGGGCAGGGCAACACCTGCCCGAAGCTGCCAGGGGCGAGCTTGCACCTTTCGACGAGACGCAGGCGCGGCGTATGCGTGCCATGTTGCTGGGCCGACTCAACCGCTGACAGGAGCAAAGCTTTGGACGCTGCAACTACAACAGAAGGGCGTATCCGCAAGGTTGTCATCGCTGGCGGCGGCACGGCGGGATGGTTGGCCGGCTGTGCGCTGGCCCACCAGTTCCGCGACCAGCTGGACATCACCCTGGTGGAGTCCGAACAGATTGGCACCGTGGGCGTTGGTGAATCGACGGTGCCACCCATCCGCACCTTCCATCGCTTCCTGCAGATCGACGAGCAGGAGTTCATGCGTGCCGTCGCCGGGACGTTCAAGCTGTCCATCTCGTTCGAGAACTGGCGCCGGCCCGGGGAGCATTTTTTTCATCCATTCGGCACCATCGGCAAAGGTACCTGGGCAACGCCGTTCCATCACTTCTGGCTGGACAGCCTGCGCCGTGGCATGCCATCGGACCTGGGTGACTTCTGTCTGGAAAGCGTGGCCTCGCGCGACGACCGGTTTTCCCTGCAGACCCAGCCGCAGGCCAGTTATGCCTATCACTTCGATGCCGGGCTCTATGCAAAATTCCTGCGCCGCAAAGCCGAGGGCCACGGCCTGCGGCGGGTGGAAGGAAAGATCCGGGAAGTAAGGCAGCACGCGCATGACGGCTCGGTGCAGTCGCTGGTGCTGGAAGACGGGCAGGTGATAGAAGGCGATCTGTTCATCGATTGCACCGGCTTCCGTGGCTTGTTGACCGAACAGACCCTGCATACCGGCTATGAGGATTGGCACCAGTGGTTGCCCAGTGACAAGGCCGTGGCGGTGCAGACCGAAGCGGTGGGGCCGCCGGTGCCCTATACCCGCGCCATCGCGCATGAGGCTGGCTGGCGCTGGCATATTGCCCTGCAACACCGCGTGGGGTGTGGGTTGGTGTTCTCCAGTCGCCACATGTCCGATGACGAGGCGCATGCCAAGCTGCTGCGCGATGTAGCTGCGCCGCCGCTGCGCGATCCATGGCTGGTGCCGTTCCGCAGCGGGCGCCGGCTCAAGGCATGGAACAAGAACGTGGTCGCATTGGGTCTTGCCAGTGGCTTCATCGAGCCGTTGGAGTCGACCAGCATCCACCTGACCATCAGTGCGGTAGTGCGGCTTATCCAGCTGTTTCCGTTCGACGGAATCAGCCCATCGCTGGTCGATCTGTACAACGATGTAAGTCGCGCGGAGATGGAGCACGTGCGCGATTTCATCATCCTGCACTACCACGCGACGCAGCGCGACGAGCCGATGTGGAAGGCCTGCCGTGAGATGGAACTGCCCGCGTCGCTGCAGCTGCGGCTGCGTGCATGGCGCGAACGCGCGCATGCCTGGCAGGACCCCGGTGAATTGTTCCGGGTGGAGTCCTGGACCAGCGTGCTGCTGGGGCAGGGCATCCAACCAGGCAGTCCGCATCCGCTTGCCCGTTCCCTGGGTGATGCGGATCTGCGCACCTTGCTGGATGGGATCCGCCAGCCAGTGCGGCACGCTGCCGCGCAGATGCCGTCGCAGGCTGAATTCATCGAACGCTACTGCAAGGCAGCGGCGGAAGTGTGGCGGCCCAGCGTGGCAATGGCGTAGCGGGAAAGGCACTGGCAAACGACATGCGTTGCCAGTGCCACGGTTTTGCGTTGCAGCACGCTTTTTCTGCTGTGGCTGGTTACAGTGCGACAACACCGCAGGCGGCAACGCTGTGGTGGAAAAGAGGGAACAGGACTGCGTTCCCTTTTTTTACCGAAGCAAATGGTAGCGCTACCTTTCAACGAGTCGGAGGCGTTTTTGATGGATCTGGTTGCCGGAATTGATGCAGGTACGCAGAGCCTCAAGGTGGTGGTCTATGACCCTGCCGGGCGTATCGTGGTTGCCAGCACCAGCATGCCGCTGGACATGATCAGCGCTGCAGATGGCAGCCGCGAGCAACTACCGGCCGACTGGGTGGCCGCGCTGCACGCGTGCTTCCGGCAGATTGATCCTTCCGTGCGCTCACGCATTGTTGCGTTGGCGGTATCTGGCCAGCAGCACGGTTTTGTAGCGGTGGATGGCGCAGGCGATGTGCTGGCACCGGCCAAGCTGTGGTGTGACACCAGCACTGCGGCCGAGTGCACGCAGATCATGGACGCGTCAGGCGGCGTTGCGCGGACCATCGCGCTCGCCGGCAATCCCATCCTTGCCGGCTACACCGCATCCAAGCTGCCATGGACAAAGACGCACCGGCCTGCCGCCTACGCGCAGCTGGCCACCATTCTGTTGCCGCATGACTATCTCAACTTCGTCCTGACCGGCCAGCGTTTCTGCGAATACGGCGATGCTTCCGGCACAGGCTGGCTCGACGTGCGCAGCCGCAGCTGGTCAGCCGAGCTGCTGCGTGCGACCGATTCGCAGCGTGACCTTGGCGCCTGCTTGCCGCGCATCGCCAATCCGGATGAGCTGTTTGATATCGAGCCGGCTACCGCCAACGCACTGGGTTTGCAGGCAACGGTGAAGGTCGCGGTGGGTGGCGGCGACAACATGATGGCCGCCATCGGTACCGGTTGCGTCGAGCAGGGTCGGCTGGCGATGAGTCTGGGTACCTCCGGCACCTTGTTTGCCTATTCGGATACACCGGTGGTTGACCCCGACGGGGCATGGGCCGCGTTCTGTTCGTCCACCGGTGGCTGGCTGCCGCTGATCTGCACAATGAACTGCACCGTGGCAACCGAGCAGGTCGCCACTGCATTCGGTTTCAGCACACGCGATGGTGACGCACACCTGCGCGACACCGCGCCCGGCGCGGATGGACTGGTGATGCTCCCCTTCCTCAATGGTGAGCGCACCCCCGACCTGCCGCTCGGCAAAGGCGTGCTGGCGGGCCTGGACACCACCAATATGACGGCGGCACACATCTACCGCGCCGCGATGGAAGGGGCGACCTACAGCCTGAAATACGGCTACGACGCGTTTGTCGGCGCAGGCATGCAGTTCGAGCGCATCGTACTGACTGGCGGCGGCAGCAACAGCGCCGCGTGGCGTCAACTGGTGGCCGACGTATTCGGCTTGCCGGTGGACGTGCCCACCCAGCCCGAAGGCGCCGCGTTTGGTGCGGCATTGCAGGCGCTGTGGGCCATTGGCCTGGCACGCGGTGATACGGCATCGATCGCGGACATCACCCGCCTGCATGTCGCCGTCGACCCGGCGTTGTCCGCGCGGCCCGACCCGCAACGAAGCCAGGCTTACGCCACGGCATACACACGTTTCCTGCGACATCTCGACGCCATCACGCCGCTGCAGCGCGGCTGATGTCCCTCTCCGCGACACCCCGCACAACTACAGGAATACGCAGCATGAGCACGCAGCCCTTCATCGGCGCCAAGGAATACTTCCCCGGCATCGGCCGCATCCCGTTCGAGGGCCGCGGTTCGGACAACCCCCTCGCGTTCAAGGTCTACGACGCCAACAAGGTCATCGGTGGCAAGACCATGCAGGAACACCTGCGCTTTGCGGTCTGTTACTGGCATACCTTCTGCAATGCCGGCCACGATCCGTTCGGCCCAGGCACCCGCCATTTCCCGTGGGAAGCCGGTTCGCCGATGGCGACCGCCGAGGCCAAGGTGGATGCGGCGTTCGAGTTCTTCACCAAGCTGGGCGTGCCGTACTGGTGCTTCCACGATATCGATCTGGCACCGGATGCCGATGACATCGGGCAGTACGAGAAGAACCTCAAGCACATGGTCGGCCTGGCCAAGGCGCGGCAGGAAGCGACCGGCATGAAGCTGCTGTGGGGCACGGCCAATCTGTTCTCGCATCCGCGCTACATGAATGGCGCGTCGACCAACCCGGATTTCGCGGTGGTGGCGCGTGCAGCGGTGCAGGTGAAGGCGGCGCTCGAGGCCACGGTCGAACTGGGCGGCGAGCATTATGTGTTCTGGGGTGGCCGCGAAGGCTATGCCGCGCTGGTGAACACCCAGATGAAACGCGAGGTTGACCACTTTGCCCGCTTCCTGACCATGGCGCGCGACTACGGGCGCAGCATCGGGCTGAAGGGCAACTTCCTGATCGAGCCCAAGCCGATGGAGCCGATGAAGCACCAGTATGACTTCGACAGCGCCACCGTGGCGGGCTTCCTGCGGGAGCATGGCCTTGAAAAGGACTTCAAGCTCAACATCGAGGCGAACCACGCCACGCTGTCCGGCCATACCTTCGAGCACGACCTGCAGGTTGCCGCCGATCACGGCCTGCTCGGCAGTATCGATGCCAACCGTGGCAATGCGCAGAACGGCTGGGATACCGACCAGTTCCCCACCGACCTGTATGACACTGTCGGTGCGATGCTGGTGGTGCTGCGGCAGGGCGGGCTGGAAGGCGGCCTGAACTTCGACGCCAAGGTGCGCCGCGAGTCCACCGACATGGAGGACTTGTTCATTGCCCACGTAGGCGGTATGGATGCATTCGCGCGCGGGTTGGAAGTAGCCCACGCGCTATTGACCGACTCACCGCTGGAGCAGTGGCGCAGGCAGCGTTATGCCAGCTTCGACAGCGGTGCCGGCCGGGACTTCGAGAACGGTACGCTCAAGCTGACCGATCTGGTGGCCCTGGCCAGCAAGGCCGGTGAGCCCGCGCAGATCAGCGGCAAGCAGGAAAAGTACGAGAATCTGCTCAACCAGTACCTGCTGCGCTGAGCGCAGCAGGATCGCATCGACATTGCAGGAATGGGGAGGGGACGGTAATGAACCAGGCAACGACCGGGGGTGAGAACACCCGGCTGATCGTGTTGATCAGCGTAGTAGCGACGATTGGCGGGTTCCTGTTCGGGTTCGACAGCGGGGTCATCAATGGCACCCAGGACGGCCTGCATCAGGCCTTCAAATCCGGCGAGTGGATGCAGGGCTTCGAGATTGCCTCCATGCTGCTGGGCTGCGCGGTCGGTGCGTTCAGCGCCGGTCGCCTGTCCGACAATCTGGGCCGTCGCAATGTGCTGATCATCTCGGCGGTCATGTTCCTGTTGTCGGCCATTGGTGCCGGCGCAGCCAGCTCGTCGTCCTGGTTCATCGTGGCGCGTGTGGTGGGTGGCTTTGCGGTGGGTGCGGCCAGTGTGATCTCGCCGGCCTATATCGCCGAGGTGGCACCGGCACGCTACCGCGGCCGCCTGGCCACGGTGCAGCAGATCGCCATCATCAGCGGCCTCACTGCGGCGTTCCTGTCCAACTACCTGCTGGCGGCCACCGCAGGTTCGTCCACCGAGGCGTTGTGGGGTGGTCATGCCGCATGGCGCTGGATGTTCTGGATGCAGGCGGTGCCGTCGCTGCTGTTCCTGTTGCTGTTGCTGACCATTCCGGAAAGCCCGCGCTACCTGGTTGTGAAGCGCCGCAAGCAAGACGCGCTGCATGTGCTCACGCGGTTGTTCGGCGCTGCCGGTGCGCAGGCCAAGCTGGAGGAGATCGATGCCTCGCTGTCGGCCGACCATCATCGTCCGCAGTTGTCCGACCTGAAGAACAAAGCCACCGGCAGGATCCGCCCGATCGTCTGGGTAGGCATTGGCCTGGCCACGTTCCAGCAGCTGGTGGGCATCAACGTGGTGTTCTATTACGGCGCCGTGCTGTGGCAGGCCGTTGGATTCTCCGAGAACGATGCGCTGCTGATCAACGTGCTGTCGGGTGCACTCAGCATCGGCGCCTGCATCGTCACGGTGCTGTTGATTGATCGCATTGGCCGCAAGCCGCTGCTGTGGATCGGTTCGGCAGGCATGGCGGTGTCACTTGCATTCGTGGTGGTGGCCTTCGCCAGCGGCTCTCTGGTCGATGGCCATCTGCAGCTGCCTGGGCGCATGGGCACGCTGGCGCTGGTAGCCGCCAATGCCTACGTGGTGTTCTTCAACCTGTCGTGGGGCCCGGTGATGTGGGTGATGCTGGGCGAAATGTTCCCCAACCAGATCCGCGGCTCGGCCTTGGCCGTTGCCGGCGCGGCGCAATGGACGTCGAACTTCGCCGTGACGGTGACCTTCCCGATCCTGTTGGCGGCGACCGGCTTGGCGGCGACCTACAGCATCTATCTGGTGGCGGCAGTCATCTCGGTGTTCTTCGTACTCAAATACGTGCGCGAAACCAAGGGCAAGGAACTGGAGCAGATGGAAGGATGAACGCCATGACCCAACCTGATTCCCGCCGTGCCCGCACCGGCCTGCTGTTAGCTGCGCTGTTGCTGGCCCTGGCTGCCTGCAAGGGCGAGGAGCAACCCGCCGCATCCACCACCAGCGATGCCAGCGTCTGGCCGCAGGTTGCCTGGCCGCTGCCCGAAGATCCCGCGCTGGAAAAACGCATCAGCGAGTTGTTGGCCAGCATGACGGTCGAGGAAAAAGTTGGCCAGCTGGTGCAGGGCGACATCGGCAGCCTTACCCCCGATGACGTGCGCAAGTACCGGCTCGGGTCGATCCTGGCCGGGGGCAACTCCGACCCCGGTGGTCGCTACGATGCCTCGCCTGCGGAGTGGTTGGCACTGGCCGACGCGTTCTACGACGCATCGATGGACACCTCCCAGGGCGGCAAGGCAATCCCGGTGGTGTTCGGTATCGATGCCGTGCACGGGCAGAGCAACATCGTCGGCGCTACCTTGTTCCCGCATAACATCGGTTTGGGTGCAGCACGCAACCCGGAGCTGCTGCGCAGGATCGGTGAAATCACCGCATTGGAGACACGCGCAACCGGCATGGAGTGGACCTTTGCGCCAACCGTGGCGGTGCCGCAGGACGACCGTTGGGGCCGTACCTATGAAGGCTATTCCGAATCACCGGACGTGGTGGCCAGCTATGCCGGTGCGATGGTGGAAGGCCTGCAGGGCAAGGTGGGTGCGGCGGACTTTCTCGACGGCCGCCATGTGATTGCCTCGGTAAAGCACTTCCTTGGGGATGGCGGCACCACCGATGGCAAGGACCAGGGCGATACCCGGATCGGCGAGGCCGAACTGGTGCGCATCCATGCGGCCGGTTATCCGCCGGCGAGCGCCGCCGGTGCACAAACGGCGATGGCCTCGTTCAACAGCGTCAACGGCGAGAAGATGCACGGCCACAAGCCGTACCTGACCGATGTACTGAAGGGTCGCATGCACTTCGGTGGTTTCGTTGTCGGCGATTGGAACGGGCACGGGCAGGTCAAGGGCTGCACCACCACCGATTGCCCGGCCACCATCAACGCCGGGCTGGACATGGCCATGGCTTCGGATAGCTGGAAGGGCTTCTACGAGACCACGCTGGCCGCTGCCAAGGCCGGCACGATCAGCCAGGAACGGCTCGACGATGCCGTACGCAGGATCCTGCGGGTCAAATTGCGGCTGGGCCTGTTTGAAGCGGGCAAGCCGTCGTCGCGTGCGGTCGGCGGCCAGTTCGCGCTGATCGGTGCGCCGGAGCATCGCGCGGTCGCGCGCCAGGCCGTGCGTGAATCGCTGGTGCTGTTGAAGAACCAGGGCGGCGTGCTGCCACTGTCGGCGAAGCAGCGCATCCTGGTAGCCGGCGATGGCGCCAACGATGTCGGCAAGCAGGCCGGCGGCTGGACGCTCAACTGGCAGGGCACCGGTACCACCCGCAAGGATTTCCCGAACGCGGACAGCATCTACGAAGGCATTGCCCAGCAGGCCAAGGCGGCGGGCGGCGAGGCTGAGCTGGCCGTCGATGGCAAATACACGCACAAGCCCGATGTGGCGGTGGTGGTATTCGGTGAAAACCCATACGCCGAGTTCCAGGGTGATCTGCCGACGCTGGCTTACAAGCCCGGTGATGACACGGATCTGGAACTGATCAAGCGGCTCAAGGCCGACGGTATCCCGGTTGTGGCGATATTCCTTAGTGGGCGCCCGCTATGGGTCAACCGGGAGATCAATGCAGCTGACGCGTTCGTGGCGGCATGGTTGCCGGGCTCGGAAGGCGCCGGCATTGCCGATGTATTGCTGCGCACGCCTGCTGGCGGCGTGCAGCACGACTTCAAAGGCAAGTTGAGTTTCAGCTGGCCGCGCACGGCAATCCAGTACGCCAACAACGTCGGGCAGAAAGACTATGACCCTCTGTTCGCGTTCGGCTTCGGCTTGACCTATGCCGACAACGGCGACCTGGCAGCCTTGCCGGAAGTGTCGGGCGTAACCGGTGAGGAAGGCGCGGCCGGCGTGTTCTTCGCGCGTGGCGATACCGGCTCGGGCATCGCACTGCGACTGGAGGACAGGACCGGGCAGGGCGTGACCGTCACCAAGGTGCCGGAAGTGCTGGATGGTGAACTGTTGAAGGTAAGCGGCGTGGATCACCTGGCGCAGGAAGATGGCCGCCGCCTTGCATGGTCAGGCAAGGGCGATGCTGTTGTCGCATTGCAATCGCACACCGCATTGGATCTGCAGCGCGAGAGCAACGGTGACCTGATGCTGTTGACGACCCTGCGCGTGGATGCTGCCCCAAGCGCTGATTCCTGGCTGTCGGTTGGCTGCGGCACGGGCTGCAGTGCACGCATCGCGATGACGCCAACGCTGGCAAAGCTGCCGGTGGGCCAGTGGACGCGCGTTGGCGTACCGCTGAAGTGCCTGGCTGCGGCAGGAGCGGATGTCGGCAAGCTGGATCGTCCCTGGTCGTTGGCTACGGCAGGCGCAATGACGCTCTCGGTATCCCGCGTTGCCTTGGGCGCCTTGAACGAAGCGGAGACCACCGTCGCATGCGCCGGTGTGTAAGCACAGCTGCATTGTTGGCGACGGTGACGCATGTCAACGTCGTCTGCGTCCTCATCTGCGTGCCCAGCACGCGGGTGTTGTCCGCATGCTGATACGCCGCGTGCTAGCGGCGCTTGGGCGGCGTCGCCACCGAGTCGCGGGTGACCAGGCGGTGGGGCAGCACGTGGTCCATCAATACCGGCGTGCCGTCTGTTTTGCGACGGATGCTGCGCAACAAAATGTCGATGGCGGCGTTGGCCATCGCCGCGATCGGCTGATGGATGGTGGTGAGTTCTGGCCACACGGTTGTAGCAGCGGAACTATCATCGAAGCCGACCACCGACAGGTCGCGGGGTACATCCAGGCCACGCCGGTGTGCCACCGAGATGGCCGCCGCGCCCATGTCGTCGTTGCTGGCGAAAATGGCAGTCGGCGGCTTCCGCTGGGACAACAGCTTCTCGGCAGCCGTCAGCCCGGACCGGTAGGTGTAGTCACCTTGCTGGACCAGGCCGGGTTCCACCTCCAGCCCGGCCTCGTGCAAGGCGGTGACGAAACCGTCGTAGCGCCGCGCGCTTGCGCTGAGGTCCTTGCGCCCACGGATGAAGCCGATGCGGCTGTGGCCTTGTTGGATCAGATATTCGGCCATTTCCTTGCCGGCATGGAAGTCATCGATGCGGACGCAGGAAATGTCCTCGCTCAGATGACCCGAAGCGATGGCCACCACCGGGATGCCGGCCTTGACCAGTTCGGTCACGGCAGCCTGCGACTCGCACAGCGGTGGCGGCAGAATGACGCCATCCACCCGCCCGGCCAAGGCGCGGGCGGCGTTGCGTTCGGCCTCGGTATCCAATTCATCCCAGTAATCGACGACCAACTGGATCGCGGAGCTGGACGCGACACGCAACAGGCCCACCAGCAGCTCGCGCAGGTAAGCACCGCTGGGATTGGTGTAGATCAGCGCGATACGCGTGTGCTGCGCGGCGGCCAGCGAACTGGCGGCCAGATTGGGCGTATAGCCCAACGCATGCACCGCGCGCATGACGCGCTCGCGGGTAAGGTCGCGTACCTTGCCCTGGTTCATCACCCGCGACACGGTCATCGGCGATACCCCGGCAAGGGTGGCCACCTCGTCGATCGTCACGCCACTGGTTTTGCGGCGGACCGATTTCTTCGGCTTGTCCAATACGCGTTCCCTTCTTTCTGTGTGGCGCTGCGGCGCGGCTGCCAGGGGGGATGATGGAGTATCCGGGGCAGGGCCATAGCTTACAAAGTCGAATGTTAACGCCACTGCTCCGCGCCAGCGGGCGGCGCCTTTGGCTGTGCGGCGTGGCCTTGGTTTTTTTGGCGAGCATGGGCAGGTTGCATGCCGAAGACGGCTACGCCCTGTGGATGCGTTATGTTCCGCTCGAAGCCACGCTCGCCGAGGGTTACCGCACGCAACTGGGCGCTGTCGCCGCGCCCGATCAGACACCCACCCAGCACGCCGCACGCGAAGAACTGTCGCGCGGCCTGGCTGGCCTGCTGGGCAGCGCGCCGCAGCTGCATACCGATGCGGCCGCTGGACAAGGGCTGATCCTGGGTACGCCGCAGTCATCTGCCTTGGTGGCGCCATACCGCAGGGATCTTGAGTCACTGGGCGCGGAGGGCTACCTGCTGCGGCAGACACAGGTAGGCGGGCGCAACGTGTTACTGATTGCCGCGCGTGAGGATATCGGCGTGCTCTACGGGGTGTTCCATCTGCTGCGCCTGCTGCAGACCGGCGCACCGCTCGCCGGTCTTGAGGTGCGCGAGTCACCCCGGCTCACGCTGCGTTTGCTCAATCACTGGGACAACCTGGACCGGTATGTCGAACGCGGTTACGCCGGCAGCTCACTGTGGGATTGGCAGACGCTGCCGGACTGGCGGGACCCGCGCTACACCGACTATGCCCGCGCCAATGCCTCGCTCGGCATCAATGGCACGGTTCTGAACAATGTCAACGCCAATGCCTTGAGCCTGACCCGCCCGTATCTGCAGAAAGCAGCCGCCTTGGCGCAGGTATTCCGGCCTTACGGCATCCGTGTGTATCTGAGTGCGCGCTTCAGTGCGCCCATCGAATTGGGCGGGCTGAAAACCGCGGATCCGCTTGATCCGGCGGTGCAGCGCTGGTGGCGCGACAAGGCCAACGAGATCTACGCGCTGATCCCGGATTTTGGTGGCTTTCTGGTCAAGGCGAACTCGGAAGGTCAGCCGGGCCCACAGGATTACGGGCGCTCGCATGCCGATGGTGCCAACCTGCTGGGCGACGCGCTGGCAGCGCACGGCGGTGTGGTGATGTGGCGTGCCTTCGTCTACGCGCACGATGTATCCGAAGACCGCACCAGGCAGGCGTATAGCGAATTCTCCGGTCTGGACGGTGCTTTCCGCCCGAATGTGATCGTGCAGGTGAAGAACGGCCCGCTGGATTTCCAGCCGCGCGAACCCTTGCATCCGCTGTTTGGCGCCATGCCGCACACACCATTGATGATGGAGTTGCAGATCACCAAGGAATACCTTGGCTTCGCGACGCATCTCGTCTATCTGGGCCCACTTTACGAAGAAGTGTTGCGTACCGACACACACGCACGCGGCGCCGGCTCAACGGTAGCCCGGGTGATCGATGGTTCCCTGGAAGGTCACACACTCACCGGCATCGCCGGTGTTGCGAACACAGGCACTGACCGCAACTGGAGTGGCTCGCACTTCGACCAGGCCAACTGGTACGCCTTCGGCCGGCTGGCGTGGAACCCGCATCAGTCCGCGCGCGACATCGCCGCAGACTGGGCAGCAATGACGTTCTCAGCGGATCCTGCGGTGGTCCAGCCCATCGTCGAGATGATGATGGCATCACGCGAAGCAGCAGTGGACTACATGACACCGCTGGGCCTGCATCATTTGATGGCGCGCGGGCACCACTATGGGCCGGGCCCCTGGGTCGCTGGCGGACCACGCGCAGACTGGACTTCGGTGTACTACCACCGTGCTGACCGCAACGGCATCGGCTTCGACCGGACGGCGCGTGGCAGCAATGCCGTGGCCCAGTACGCCCCCGCGTTGGCTGAAGCATATGGCGATCTTGAGCAGGTTCCCGAGCCATTGTTGTTGTGGTTCCACCATGTTCCCTGGGATCACCGCATGCACTCCGGGCGCAGCTTGTGGGACGAGCTGGTGGGCCGCTATTCGCGGGGCGTGCGTCAGGTGCAGGCGATGCAGGCCAGCTGGGATGGCCTGCAGGGCAGGGTAGATGCACCACGCCACCAACAGGTTGCGGCCTTCCTGCGCATCCAGCACAACGAGGCGCAGTGGTGGCGTGACGCCAGCGTTGCGTATTTCCAGTCGTTGAGCGGAAGGCCGTTGCCGGCGGGCGAAGCAGCGCCACCGCAGCCGCTGGCCTATTACCAGTCGCTGCAGTTTCCTTTCGCGCCGGGGGATGGGCAATGAGCTGGAGCAAGCCATGGGGTGCTGCGCTGTTGGCGGCTGCACTCGCTTTCGGTGCCTCTCCCTTGCGGGCGCAGGATTCCATGCCGGCGTTGCTGCATCCGCTGTTCCAGGATCACGCCGTCCTTCAGCGGGATCAGCCAGTTCCTGTGTGGGGCCATGCCGATCCGGGGGAAACGGTATCGGTGGCGTTCGCACGGCAAACCGTCAGCACGCGTGCGGATGCGGAAGGGCGTTGGCGCACGACACTGCAGCCGATATCCGTTGGCGGTCCCTATGAATTGACGGTCCACGTCGGGCATGCGACCCAGACCGTGCGTGACCTGTGGATGGGCGATGTATGGCTGTGTTCCGGGCAGTCAAACATGGAACTGCCAGTGTGGCGCGCGCTCAACGCCGGTAGTGAGATCGCCTCGGCCACGCAGCCGACTATCCGCTTGTTCACCGTGCCGCAGGCAGCGGCCTTCAGTGCGCAGCATACTTTCAGCAGTACAGCTGCCTGGGTATCTGCGACCCCGGAGACGGTGCGCGAATTCTCTGCGGCGTGTTTCTACTTTGCGCGTGAGCTGCAGAAGACAGTCGATGTACCGATGGGGCTGATCCAGGCCGCATGGGGCGGCTCGCGAATCGGGGCCTGGACCAGCGCCAAGGCCCTGCGCGCGCACGGCGGCATGGATGAGGCGTTGGATGTGCTCGCGCTGTATGCCCGCGACCCCGCCGGCGCGCGCCTGCAATGGGGCCAGCGTTGGCAAAAATGGTGGCTTGCGCGCGAAGACGCTGTAGCCGGCGACGCGCCGTGGGGGCTGGATTCGGGCAGCAGCGGTTGGCAAGAGGCACCTGAGATGCTTGGCGCGTGGGAACACTGGGGCGTGGCAGCGCTGGCCGACTACAACGGCATGGGGTGGTACCGCAGCCAGCTCACCCTTACCGCAGCGCAGGCCGCACAGGGCGCAACACTGGAGCTGGGGCCCGTTGATGAGACCGACATGACCTGGGTCAATGGCGTGGCCGTGGGCAGCCAGTACGGCGCAGGCGAGGCACGTCGGTATCCGTTGCCGAACGGCTTGCTGCAAGCCGGCAGCAACACGGTGGTTATCAACGTGCTGGACACCTATGGCGATGGCGGACTTTCCGGTCCCGCGAGCGCTCATGGCCTGCGTTTCGACGATGGCACGCGTGTCGGGCTCGATTCGCCGTGGCAGTACCGCATCGCGCCGGGCGCACAATCACCGCCGCTCGCGCCTTGGCATGCTGCGACCGGTCTGTCGACGCTGTACAACGGCATGATCGCACCGCTGGGCGGCTATGGCTTGCGCGGCATGCTCTGGTACCAGGGCGAATCAAACACGGCTGATGGCGCTGCCTATGCAGCGCTGCTGCGCACATTGCGTGATGGCTGGCGCAGCCAGTTCGGCAAGCAGATGCCGCTGCTGGTGGTGCAGTTGGCCGGTTATGGCCTGCCACCTGTGGTACCGGTTGAAAGCAGGTGGGCGCAGGTGCGTGAAGCACAGCGGCGTGTCGTTGCGGAAGATCCCCGCTCCGCGCTTGCGGTGGCTATCGACATCGGTGATGCCTACGACATCCATCCGCCCAACAAGCAGGAGTTGGGGCGACGCCTGGCACGTGCGGCGCGCCATCTGGTCTATGCGGAGGAAGGGCTTTCGCCATCCGGTCCGCAGGCACTGGCGGCAGCACACACGGCGGAGGGCGTGCGCATCATGTTTGGCGAAATCACCGGCAAGCTGGTGACAACCGGCGCGAACGGGCCCATCGGCTTTGAACTCTGCGATGCCGACGCGCGGCAATGCAGTTATGCCGACGCCAGAATGGATGAGCGTCATGTCGTGCTTCGCAGCCCGCAGGCCAATGCGGCCGCGCTAGTCCGCTACTGCTGGGCAGATGGCCCGGTCTGCACGCTACGCGACAGCGCCGGCATGCCAGCGGGCCCATTCGAGCTACCTATCACTGATGCCGAGGTACCACGATGAGCCTGCTCTCCACGCGGTACAGCACGGACACTGGTCGGGACACCTCCGCAAGCGCGCTGGGGCGCATTTCAATGCGCCAGCTGCTTGCTGCGGCACTGCTGTTGATGGCCACGACCGCTCACGCGCAGGACGTAACTGTTGCACCGCCTGCGTACTTCGACTGGTTCGAGTATTCCGGTAGCGACACTGCCTTTGAAGCCCCGCTGCCGGCCGGCCACTACCGCAACCCGATCCTGGCCGGCTTCCACGCGGACCCAAGCATTGTTGGTGCCAACGGCAAGTTCTATCTGGTCAACTCCAGCTTTACCTACTATCCCGGCATTCCGGTGTTCGAGAGCAGCGATCTGGTGCACTGGAAGCAGATCGGCAATGTCATTGACCGGCCCACGCAGTTGGACTTCGATGGTCTGAGCGTTTCGCGCGGCATCTTTGCACCCAGCATCGAATACCACGACGGCACGTTCTACGTGGTCACCACGGCAACCGACAGCGGCGGCAATTTCATCGCCACCGCGCGCGATCCTGCGGGGCCATGGTCCGACCCGCACTGGTTGCCAAGCGTCGGCGGTATCGATCCGTCGCTGTTCTTCGATGAGGACGGTACGGTCTACCTGCTCAACAACGACGAACCGCCGGGGCCGGCACGCTATGACGGCCATCGCGCCATCTGGATGCAACAGATTGATCTGGGCGCTTTCAAGCCGATCGGTCCGCGCAAAGTGCTGATCGACGGCGGGGTGGAGCCGGAGAAGAATCCAATCTGGATCGAAGGCCCGCACCTCTACAAACGCGATGGCTGGTACTACCTGTCCGACGCCGAGGGTGGCACCGGGCCACAGCATTCGCAGGTGGTGTTGCGCAGCCGCGAGGTGTGGGGGCCGTATGTTGCCTATGCGGGCAACCCAATTCTGACCCAGCGGGATCTGCCGGTTGATCGTCCTTTACCGATCACCAATGCCGGCCACGCGGATCTGGTTGAAGGCCCGGATGGTTCGTGGTGGGCCGTGTTCCTGGCCAGCCGCAACTACCAGCAGCGCCACTACAACACCGGCCGCGAAACCTACCTGCTGCCGGTCGAATGGCGTAACGGTTGGCCGCAGATCCTGCCGGCCGGGCAGAACATTCCCTATGTGGCAGCTGCGCCGTCGTGGATGCGCGGCGAAGCCAGGCAAACGCCATCTACCGGTAATTTCAGCGTTCGTGATGAGTTCAATGGTCCGGAGCTCAGCTCGGACTGGTTGCGCGTACGGGTGCCCAAGGTGGCATGGGCCGACCTGCACGAGCGGCCGGGTGCGCTGACCGTGCATCCGCTGCCTGAGGACCTGGATACGCTGCATAACCCGGCTTTTCTGGGGCGTCGCCAGCAGCATCTGCGCTTCGAGGCGAGCACCGGGATGACCCGGCCCGCTGTTGGTATTGCCGCCGGTCTGGCGGCATTCCAGAGCGAAGCCTATTGGTACTTTCTTGGCGTGCGCAGCCTGGCCGGTGATCGGCTGCTGATCTTCCTCGAGGGCAGTGACGGCAGCGGGGTAACGCGCACGCTGGCCTCGCAGGAGATCGCTGCGCCCGCTGCGTTGGAGCTGAAGATCAAGGGTGATGAAGGCAGTTATGCATTCGCCTTCGACCTCGGCGACGGGCGTGGTTGGCAAACCCTGGCCAGCGACGTGGACGGCACCGTATTGAGTACTGATCGGGCCGGCGGCTTCGTCGGCACCTTGCTGGGACCATTCGCGCGCGATGAGCGCGCCTCGAGGAGCAAATGATGACGCGGACGCCTTGCATCGCCACCGGCCGTCGCCGCCCGTGCTTCTACACGTTTGCGTTGTGCATGGCCTTCTGGGCGGCACCGTTGGCATTGGCGGCCGAGAACAAACCCTGGCTCGATACTTCCGCCAGCTTCCAGACACGTGCCGCAGCGCTGGTCGAGCAGATGAGCCTGGAGGAAAAGGCCGCACAGATGCAGAACGCGGCACCGGCCATCGAGCGCCTGGGCGTTCCTGCCTATGACTGGTGGAATGAAGCACTGCATGGTGTGGCACGCGCGGGGCAGGCTACGGTGTTCCCGCAGGCCATTGCCTTGGCGGCGACCTTTGATGTGCCGTTGATGGGGGAGGTTGCCACCGTCATCAGCGACGAGGCACGTGCCAAACACCATCAGTTCCTTCGCGAAGGCGCGCATGGTCGTTACCAGGGGCTGACCTTCTGGTCGCCGAACGTCAACATCTTCCGCGACCCGCGCTGGGGTCGGGGCCAGGAGACCTACGGCGAGGATCCCTACCTTACGGCCCGCATGGGCGTTGCCTTCGTGCACGGTCTGCAGGGTGACGATCCCGTTTACCGCAAGCTGGACGCCACTGCCAAGCACCTGGCGGTGCACAGCGGCCCCGAAGCGGACCGTCATCACTTCGATGCGCGGCCGAGCAAGCGCGACCTGTACGACACCTACCTGCCGGCCTTCGAGGCCTTGGTGAAGGAGGCCGATGTGGATGCGGTGATGGGCGCCTACAACCGGGTATATGGCGAATCCGCGAGCGCAAGCAATTTCCTGTTGCGCGACCTGCTGCGGCGCGACTGGGGCTTCAAGGGCTATGTGGTTTCGGATTGCTGGGCCATCGTCGATATCTGGAAGCACCACAAGATCGTCGCCAGCCGCGAAGAGGCGGCGGTGCTGGCGGTCAAGAAGGGCACCGAACTGGAATGCGGTCAGGAATACGCGACTCTGCCCGCAGCAGTGCGCCAGGGATTGATCAGCGAAGCGGAGATTGACGATGCGGTCACCCGCCTGTTCACCGCGCGCATGCGGCTGGGCATGTTCGACCCACCGGAGCGTGTGCGCTGGGCACAGATTCCGGCGTCGGTGAACCAGGCCACGGAACACGATGCGCTGGCATTGAAGGCAGCGCAGGAATCTCTGGTACTACTCAAGAACGATGGCGTGCTGCCGTTGTCGCGCACGCTCAAGCGCATCGCCGTGGTTGGCCCCACCGCTGATGACACCATGGCGCTGCTCGGCAATTACTTCGGCACCCCGGCCGCGCCGGTGACCGTATTGCAGGGCATACGCGACGCGGCCAAAGGCATCGAGGTGCGCTACGCACGCGGTGTGGATCTTGTCGAAGGCCGCGATGACCCCAGCGCGACGCCGCTGATCGAAGCCGCCTTCCTGCGGCCGTCGGCCGATTCGCCTGAGCGCGGCCTGCGCGGTGAGTATTTCCGCACTGCAGATCTTTCGGGTACGCCGGCGCTGGTACGCACCGACGCACAGATCGGTTTTCGTTGGGACCGTGGCTCCCCCACCGACAACCTGCTGGCGCGCGGTGAAGCCGCACCGGGGCAGGGTATTCCCAGCGATGGTTTCAGCATCCGCTGGAGTGGCCAGCTGTTGCCGCCCACGTCGGGCCGCTACCGGATCGAGGCAGCGGCAGATGATGGTTTCCGCCTGTACATCGACGGAAAGCCGGTTCTGGACCATTGGACCGATAGCGATCGCCTGCATGCCGATGGCGTCGAGCTCGACCTGCGGGCAGGCCGCGCCTATGACCTGAAGCTGGAGTACTACGACGCCGAGCGCGATGCCGGCGTGCGGCTGGGCTGGCGTATGCCCGGCGCCAAGCCGCCATTCGAGGAGGCGCTTGATGCCGCCCGCAATGCGGACGTGGTGGTGTTCGTCGGCGGCCTGACTGGCGATGTCGAAGGCGAGGAAATGACGGTCAACTATCCCGGCTTTGCCGGCGGCGATCGCACCGATCTTCGCCTGCCTGCCACGCAGCGCGCTTTGCTGGAGGCGCTGCATGCCACCGGCAAGCCGGTGGTGGTGGTACTGACGGGCGGCTCGGCCTTGGCGGTGGACTGGGCCCAGGAAAATCTGTCGGCGATCCTGATGAGCTGGTACCCGGGCCAGCGCGGTGGCACCGCGGTAGGCCAGGCGCTGTTTGGCGGGGTGAACCCGGCCGGCCGCCTGCCGGTGACCTTCTACAAGGCCGACCAGGCGATGCCGGCGTTCGACGATTACACGATGGAAGGCCGCACCTACCGCTATTTTCGCGGCACGCCGCTGTATCCGTTCGGGCACGGGCTGTCCTATACCCGGTTTGACTACCGCAACCTGCGCGCCGACGCCAAGCTTGCCGACAATGGACGCTTGCAGGTCCGGGTGGACGTTGCCAACGCAGGCAAGCGTGCCGGCGACGAAGTGGTGCAGTTGTATGTGCGCCGGTTGCAGGCAGGGCAGGGCGATGCGCAGCAGGAGCTGCGCGGTTTCCAACGCATCCATCTGGCTGCCGGCGAAAGCCGCACCGTTGCCTTCGAGCTGGACGCACAGCAGGCATTGCGTCATTACGACGAAGCGCGAGCCGCCTATGTGGTGCCGCCAGGGCGTTACGAAGTGCGGATTGGCGGTTCCAGCGCGGATGCCCGCGTCCATGCGCAGTTCGAGGTGGAAGCGCGCCGTGACTGATCGACGCCAGCACCGTCAGCCTCATCCCGTTCAACCCTCCCGTCCAGGACACACGCTGCATGGCAAGTACTGAGCACACGCTATCCATCCGGGAGAAACTGGGCTACAGCCTGGGCGACCTGGCGGCAAACCTGATCTTCCAGACGCTGATCACCTACCTGGCGTTCTTCTATACCGATGTCTACAGGCTGCCGGCCGCAACGGCCGCGACGATCATCTTCGTTGTCGGTCTGCTCGGCGCATTCGTGTTCACGCCCTTGATCGGTATCGCCGCCGATCGCACCACCACACGCTGGGGCAGGTTCCGGCCTTGGATCCTGTGGACGGCGGTTCCGTTCGGTGTGTTGTCGCTGCTGGCGTTCAGCACGCCGGACCTGGGAGAGCGCGGCAAGGTGATCTATGCACTGACCACCTACAGCCTGCTGATGTGCGTCTACGCAGCCAACAACCTGCCGTATTCGGCGCTGAGCGGCGTGCTGACCGGGAGCATGGCACAGCGCAACAGCTTGTCGGCGTACCGATTCGTCGCGGTGATGGTTGCGCAGTTCATCATCCAGGTACTGCTGATGCCGCTGGTGCTGATCCTTGGCGATGGCGACCGCGTGCAGGGTTTCGAACGGGTGATGACGGTATTTGCGGTGATTGGAACGGTGTTCTTCCTGATCACCTTTGCCACCACCCGCGAGCGCATCGTGCCCAGCAAGGAACAGACCGGCGGCGTGCTGCAGGATCTGTCGGATCTGCTGCGCAACCGTCCCTGGCAGGTGATGCTGGCCCTCACCGTGCTTGTCTTCATCAACCTGGCGCTGAAGGGCGGCACCTACATCTACTATTTCCAGTACTACATGAGCGCCCCCGCACTGGCGGGTTTCCTCGACAATTCGGGCTTCAATGGGTTCATCAGCGCGTTGAACGCGGCGCTCAATGGTGCGGGGCTATCCGGCTTTACCTGGCCGGAAGATCCTGCGACCTCGGCCTTCAGCCTGTTCAATGCCTGCGGCATCATCTGCATGATTCTGGGGATCGGCGTATCGCGCCGGTTGGCCGACCGTTTCGGCAAGCGTGACGTTTTTGGCGGCGCCTTGTTTGTGTCCACGCTGTTCCTGCTGGTGTTCTACCTGTTCCCGCCGACAGCGGTTGCAGTGGCATTCGGCTCGTTCATGCTGCACGGCTTCTGCTATGGCATCACCATTCCGCTGCTGTGGGCAATGATCGCCGACGTTGCCGACTATTCCGAGTGGAAGAACCATCGCCGCGCCACCGCCATTATTTTCTCGGCAATGCTGTGTGGCCTGAAGATCGGGCTCAGCGTAGGCGGTGCGCTGGTCGCCGGCATTCTTGCCCATTACGGTTATCAGGCGGGCGCGGCCCAGCAGAGCGATGCCGTGGTCGACGGCATACGCATGACCGTGAGCATCTACTGCTCCATTCCCTTCCTCGTCGCGGTGGCGCTGTTGTTCATCTACAAGATCGACAAGGGCATGGAAACACGCATCGAACATGACCTCCAACTGCGCCGTAGCGGCGCCGACGCAGCGGCGTGACACCAAGACCATGACCATGAACGATATGCCCATCGACGAAACAAGCCAGGCCCACGAGGCCGAGCTGCAGCGGCTGGCGCAACACGCCATCTCCAAGCCGCTGGTTACCCAAATCTACACCGCTGACCCGTCGGCACATGTGTTCGAAGGGCGCCTTTACATCTATCCCTCGCATGATATCGACGGCGGCAAGCCGTTCGATGATGAGGGCGGGCACTTCGGCATGCAGGACTACCACGTGCTGCGGATGGATACGCCGGAAGGCACAGCCACCGACTGCGGCATGGTGTTGCATGTACGCGATGTGCCCTGGGCCAGGCAACAGATGTGGGCGCCGGACGCGGCCTGCCGCGATGGCCGCTACTACCTCTATTTTCCAGCCAAGGACGCGCAGGGCATATTCCGCATCGGCGTTGCGGTAGCGGAGGGTCCAGAGGGGCCGTTCACCGCCGAACCGGAGCCGATGGAGGGAACGTACTCCATCGACCCGGCCGTGTACGAGGACGACGACGCTACGCACTATCTCTATTTTGGCGGCATCTGGGGTGGCCAGATGCAGAAGTACCGCGACAACCGCTACGACGCGGCGCATGAGGAACCGGTGGGTGACGCGCCCGCGCTGGGACCGCGTGTCGGCCGCTTGGATGCCAGCATGACCCGGCTTGCCGAGCCGACGCGCGAGGTGTTGATCCTGGACGAACACGGACAGCCCCTGCGCGCCGATGATCATGAGCGGCGATTCTTCGAGGGGCCGTGGCTGCACAAGCACCAGGGCCGCTACTACCTTTCTTATTCCACTGGTGACACGCACCTGTTGTGCTACGCGGTTGGCGATAACCCGTATGGGCCGTTCACCTATGCAGGCGTGATCCTCAAGCCGGTAGTCGGCTGGACCACGCATCACTCGATCTGCATGTTCGAGGGCCAGTGGTACCTGTTCTATCACGATGCCCTGATGTCGGGCGGCGTCACCCATCTGCGCTCTGCCAAGTGCACTCCTTTGCATATGGAAGCCGACGGCAGCATCCGGACCATTGATCCTTATGGCGGCTGACCATTGCTTGCCGATCGACGATGCGCTGGCACCCTTGCCAGCCGGGCGCCTGCACTGGTTGCGGGTGGGCGAGCTGGAGGTCGCGCTTGCGCCCGAGGCAGGCGGGCGTATTGCCCAGATTCGCTACGCTGGCGTCGACTGGCTGGTCGGTGAGGACGATGCCGGGCCTGCGGCCATCGGCTGGGGTTGCTACCCGATGGTTCCATGGGCCGGGCGTATCCGTCGTGGCGGTTTCATTTTCGACGGCAGGTCTTTTACGTTGCCAGCCAACTTCGGTGCGCACGCGATTCACGGTGTGGGATTCTCGCAGCCTTGGCATGTCGACAGTTTTCATCCGCAAAGCGCAACGCTGTCCTTGGCCCTTCCCAACGATGCATATTGGCCGTTCGGTGGGGTTGCCACCCAGTCCGTGCACGTGGGGGCCAGCAGCCTGCAACTCCAACTCATGGTGGAGGCTGGCGATCAGGCAATGCCTGCGGAGCTCGGTTGGCACCCGTGGTTCCGCAAGCCTGACCATTTGCTGTTCACTCCCGATGCCATGTATCCGCGGGATGAGGAAGGGATTGCAACGTTGCCCCTCTGCAAACCGCCGCCCGGGCCCTGGGATGACTGCTTTGTCGCCAATGGCGAAACGGTACTGTTGCTTGCCGGACAGCGGCTGCGACTGCGGTCCAATGCGGATCATTGGGTGGTCTACGATGGCGCCGCGCATGCGACATGCGTGGAACCGCAGACGGGTCCGCCCGATGCATTCACGCTGGCGCCGCGCCGGTTGGCAGCCGGCCAGCGACTGGCTCTGACCTTTGAGTTGGCATGGGAGATCGCCGATTCCTGAGCTGGGCTATCGGCGAGAGCATCCACCGAAAGCGCTGATGGCCCGCCGCCGGCAACTGATTTTTCTCGGCGTTCATCATGTACAGCGTTGCGTCCACGACGTGGTCAAACGTGCAACCAGCAGCCATCAGTTGCTTGATGCCACGCTGCCACGCCAGCCTGATCAACACATCCTTCGTGGAAACGGACCTTGGTGTGCGGCGTGCTCGCGCGTCGGAGGTTGTTCTCATCATTCCGCTGCCAGTAGCCGCTCCATTCGCGCATGACGATGGGGCAGTTTTCGTCGATGAAGCGAGATGGGCGGGTACGAAGTGAAAGCCGGGGCAACAGAAACGTCTTGTCAGGCCTAGTTGTAGAGGATCGCGAAAGCAATGTGGTGCCCATGTGATTGGCTGGAAACCGGGCGTCATGAGGCCTTACGACCTGTGTGGCACAGTGGGCCCAGCTCAATCGTAGGAACGCGCGTGACCAACGGCGATCTCATCGTACTGAGGCCGGAAGGCATGTATTGCCCGGCAGGCGACTTCTACATCGATCCTTCCAGGCCGGTGGCGTGCGCGGTAATCACGCATGGTCATGGCGATCACATGCGCGCGGGCATGGGCTGTTATCACCTGAGCGAAACCACCATGCCAATCCTGGAATGGCGGCTGGGCACGCAGCCTTGCGTCTGCCACGCCTATGGTGAGCCTTTCAGGCTGGGCGCTGCCACGGTGTCATTGCATCCGGCCGGGCATGTGCTGGGCTCGGCACAGGTACGGATCGAGGTGGACGGGCAGGTGTGGGTGGCGTCGGGTGACTACAAACGCCAGCCGGATCCTACCTGTGTGCCATTTGAACCGGTGCGCTGCGACACGTTCATCACCGAATGCACCTTCGGCCTGCCGGTCTATCGCTGGCCCGACACCCCGTCGGTGGTGGCCGAGATTGCCGCCTGGCGGGATGAGTGTGGCGCGCAGGGAGAAGCCGCGATTCTGTATTGCTACGCACTGGGCAAGGCGCAGCGGGTGCTTGCCGAACTATTGGCCTTGGGTGAAACCGCGCCGGTATGGCTGCACGGCGCGGTGGACAACGGAGTGCAGGTCTACCGCGGAGCCGGTATCCCCATGATTGAAACGCAACGCGTCGCCGATGAAGCGCGGGGCGCGGACTTTGCCGGGCGCCTGATCATCGCGCCACCGTCGGCTGCTGGCAGTAGTTGGCTGCGGCGCTTCCGGCGCGCCCAGCAGGGCTTCGCCTCGGGCTGGATGCAACTGCGCGGCAACCGCCGCCGTGGCAATTACGATCGCGGCTTTGTGCTGTCCGATCATGCCGACTGGCCTGCGCTGCTGCAGACCGTCCGGCAATCCGGCGCGCAACGCGTGATTGCCACCCATGGCAACACCGATGCACTGGTACGCACGCTCAACGAGGATGGGCTGAACGCCACCACTTTTGCCCTGCTGCGGGGCGAGGAGGACTGATGCGTGCGTTCGCTGCCCTGTACCAGCGGCTGGACCGCAGCACTTCCCTGCTTGAAAAGCGGGCTGCCTTGGTCGACTACTTCCGCCACGCTCCTGCCGAAGACGCGGCCTGGGCGCTATGGCTGCTCATCGGCGGAAAGGTGGGCGGTGCCAAGGCACGCATCGCAAGCAGCGGCGAGCTGCGCCAATGGGTCGCACAGGAGAGCGGATTGCCGGACTGGCTTGTGGAGGCCAGCTACGACCAGGTAGGTGACCTGGCCGAAACACTGGCCCTGCTGTTGGATGACCCGTCGGCTGCAGCAGCGGACATGGGGCTTGGGCAATGGATCCAGCAGCGTTTGTTGCCCGTGGCCAATGCCGCGCCCGAGCAGCGTCGCGCGGTGATCATCGATGCCTGGCGGCAACTGCCGATGCACGAGCGTTTTGTGTTCAACAAATTGTTGACCGGGGCGCTGCGCGTAGGCGTATCGCAGGGCCTGGTGCAGCAGGCCTTGGCTGAGTTGTCAGGGCTGGACCTGTCGCTGCTTGCGCAGCGCATGCTCGGCTTCAAATCGCCCACGCCCGGCTTCATGCAGACACTGCTGGCACAGGGGCCGCAGCCGGGGGATACCGCCTTGCCGTATCCCTTCTTCCTGGCATCAGCGTTGGAAGGCGAGCCTGCCGCGTTGGGCGTGATCGACGACTGGCTGCTGGAATGGAAGTGGGACGGCATCCGTGTGCAGCTGATCCGCCGTGGCGATGAGATCGCGCTGTGGTCGCGCGGTGAGGAACGCATGGACGGGCGCTTCCCCGAAATCGAGGCCGAGCTGGCCCGGCTCGGCCATGATGCCGTCATTGACGGCGAACTGCTGGCCTGGCGTGGCGACGAGGACAAACCGCTGCCGTTCACCGCCTTGCAGACGCGCATACAGCGGCGCAAGCCCGGGCCGAAGGTGTTGGCGCAGACGCCGGTGCGGGTGCTGGCCTACGACCTGCTGGAGCTGGATGGCCAGGATCTGCGCGAACTGGACCTGCATCAGCGCCGCCAGCGCCTGACCACGCTGCTGGACGCCCACGACTCGCCACTGCTGCGGCTGTCAACGCAGATCCAGGTGCAGGATTGGGCGACTGCCGCACAGCTGCGCAGTGAGGCGCGTGAGCGCGGCGTCGAAGGCTTCATGCTCAAACGGCAGCACTCCCCGTATCGGCACGGTCGCAAGCGTGGCGACTGGTGGAAATGGAAAGTCGATCCGCTCACCATCGATGCGGTAATGCTCTACGCGCAGAGTGGTCACGGCCGGCGCAGCACCTTGTATACCGACTACACGTTTGGCGTCTGGGACGGCGACAAGCTGGTGCCTGTCGCCAAGGCCTATTCCGGGTTGGACGACAAAGAAATCGCCGAGCTCGATCGCTGGATCCGCGCCCACACCACCGAGCGCTTCGGCCCGGTGCGGGCAGTGGAACCGCTGCAGGTGTTCGAGTTGGGTTTCGAGGCGGTCAACCTCTCGGCGCGGCACAAGTCAGGGGTGGCGGTGCGCTTTCCGCGCATCCTGCGCTGGCGCCGCGACAAAAGCGCCAGTGAAGCCGATGTGCTGGAAACCCTGCGCAAGGTGGCGCAGTGAGTGCCGGCCGTATTGTCGGGCATACGCGTTTTGAACAACCACTGACGCAGTGGTTTGCGGCGCGTGGATGGAAGCCTGCCCCGTTCCAGCGGGAAGTCTGGCGGCGTTACCGCGATGGACAGTCCGGGCTGCTGGTGACGCCCACTGGCAGTGGCAAGACCCTGGCGATGATCGGTGGGCCGCTGCTGCAGGCATTGGCGGAGCTGCCGGCTGGGGACAAGGAGAGCAGGCCCAGCAAACGCCGCAGTTCGGCGACCGCGCACGTGCGGGTGTTGTGGATCACGCCCTTGCGCGCGCTTGCCAGCGACACCGTGCGCGCCCTGCGCGAGCCCATCGAAGGACTGGGCCTGCCATGGACGGTAGCGATGCGTACCGGCGACGCCAGCGCCCGCGACAAACGCCTGGCCCGTCAAGGCAAGGCGGACTTGTTGGTGATCACTCCCGAGTCACTGGCGCTGCTGTTGAGCTACCCCGACACGCAGGCACAATTGGCGTGGCTGCAGGCCATCGTCGTCGACGAATGGCATGCATTGCTGGACAACAAGCGCGGCGTCCTGCTGCAGTTGTGCCTGGCGCGGCTGCGCGGATGGCAACCTGCCGCGCGTATCTGGGGGTTGTCGGCGACGCTGGGAAACCTGGAGCAGGCGCGGCAGGTATTGCTCCCGCATCTGGACGATGCCGCGCTGATCCGAGCGGCCGCACCACGCAGTCTGCACATGAAGACCCTGCTGCCCCGCGACGGCGAGCGTTTCCCTTGGGCCGGCCACCTTGGTCTGTCACAGATGCAGGCGGTGGTCGAACAGATCGCGCAGGCGCGCACGACCCTGCTGTTCACCAATACCCGCGCCCAGGCCGAGCTGTGGTACGAAGCGCTGCAAGCGGTATGGCTGGACGACGCGGAGGCGCTGGCTTTGCATCACGGCTCGCTGGATCCAACCCTGCGACGGCAGGTGGAACAAGGCCTGCGGGAAGAACGCATCCGCTGCGTGGTGGCCACCTCCAGCCTGGACCTTGGTGTTGATTTTCCAAGTGTGGATCAGGTCATCCAGCTGGGTAGCCCGAAGGGCATGGCGCGCTTGCTGCAACGTGCGGGGCGGTCCCGGCACCGCCCGGGCGAGGCCGGGCACATCATCTGCGTACCTACGCATGCGTTGGAACTGGCCGAGTTCGCGGCAGCGCGGCAGGCGCTGCGCGCAGGCCAGGTGGAATCCCGGCGGCCACTGCGCTTGTCACTGGATGTGCTTGCCCAGCATTGCGTGACCCTGGCTCTGGCCGGCGGTTTCGAACCGGATCAGCTGCTGGCGGAGGTGCGCCTCACGCATGCGTTTGCCGAGCTCTCATTGCATGACTGGACGCAGGTGCTGCAGTTCATCACCCAGGGCGGCAATGCCTTGCAGCATTACCCTGAATTCTGCCGCGTCACCCGCGATGCGGCCGGCATCCTTGCAGTCAGCGACCGTCGCGTGGCGTTTCGTCATCGGCTGTCGATCGGCACCATCACCAGCGACGGTGCGGTGCTGGTACGCATGGCGCGGGGTGGGGCGCTGGGCAGCGTCGAGGAAAGCTTTGTGTCGCGTCTGCGGCCGGGCGATGTATTCCAGTTCGCCGGACGCAGCCTGCGCCTGCTGCGCTTGCAGGACATGACGGCCTACGTGCGGCCAGCCAAACAGGGCAGCGGCGTGGTGCCGCGATGGCAGGGCGGGCGGATGCCGATGTCGACGGATCTGGCCGCGCATGTGGCCGAGGTACTTGCCAATCCTCCGGCTACTCCCGAACTTCGAGCGCTGCGCCCGCTGCTGGCATTGCAGTCCAAGCTGTCCGCCGTGCCGGGCCAGGATCAATTGCTGGCGGAGTGGGTCAAGACACGGGACGGCTGGCATCTGTTCCTGTATCCGTTTGCCGGCCGCGCCGTGCACGAAGGCCTGGCAGCGGTGCTTTCGCTGCGCTGGAGCCGGCACGTCGCCACCAGTTTCGCTTTCTCGGTGAACGACTACGGGTTGGCGGTAACGGCAACATCGGCCTTGCAACTGGACGAGCAGAGCCTTGCCGCCATGTTGTCCCCGGATGCGCTGCTGCAGGACCTGCAGGCGGCGGTCAACATGAGCGAACTGGCACGGCGACAGTTCCGCGAGATCGCGCGGGTGGCCGGGTTGCTGCCGCCGTCGCTGCCCGGCCGCGCATTGCGCAGCCTCCGCCAACTGCAGGCATCAAGCAGCCTGTTCTATGACGTGCTGCGCCAATACGATCCCGGGCATATGCTGCTGCATCAGGCCGAACGCGAGGTGCTGGAGCAACGCTTGGACGTGGCCACTCTGCAGCGTGTTCTGCACGATTGCGCCGGCCGCCAGTTGCTGCTCACACGGCCGCGTACGCTGACGCCGCTGTCGTTTCCCCTCTGGGCCGAGTCCAGGCGGGGCAGCTTGAGCAGCGAGGACTGGAAACAGCGGGTGCAACGGGCGGCACAACAGCTGGAGCAACGCCATGGCTGAAAGCCTGCAGATGCTGCTTGCCGGTGAGCCGATTACGCTGCTGGCGGACCGGGCGCTCTATTGGCCAGCCCGGCGCAGGCTGATCATCGCCGATCTGCATCTGGGCAAGGGCGCGGTGATGCGTCGTGCAGGAATCGCGGTGCCCAGTGGTGGCACGCGCAGCGACCTGGCGCGTCTGGCTGCGTTGCTGGACATGACCGGGGCCGCTTCCCTGTGGATTCTGGGTGACTTCCTGCACGGTGCGCGCTCAACCGCCAGCGATGCCGCGTGGCAGGCGTTCCGCCAGGCGCATGGGCAGGTTGCCGTGGGGGTGGTTCCCGGCAACCACGATCGGGCGCTGGATGCCGACGCGGCCGGGGCGCAGTTGATCGCAGACGGCACGCTTGAGGGTCCTTTTGAATTTCGCCACGCGCCGGAGGATGCCGAGGGCAGCTCAACGCATGTGCTTTGCGGGCATCTGCACCCGGTATTGAAGTTGCCTGGGCTGCCGGCGCACCCGCTGTTCTGGAGCGGCGAGCGGCGCATGGTGCTGCCGGCGTTCTCCGCGTTCACCGGTGGTCTGCGGGTGGACTACCGCCAGGCGCGCGGCAGTGTGCTTTGCAACGGGCGGGATCTGCTGCGGCTTGCGTGACGGTGCACATCCTCGGCGACGCGGCCTGCTCCAATGCCACTCACGGCTTCAAGCCGTGATCGCTCGGCTGAATTGGGCAGGACGCCGTCGCCGGAACTTCGGCCGTCATCACAAAATAAGCGTTTTCCTATCGGTTTTTGCCTGATCTTCACATCGTCGATCCTATATACGTTCAGCCGGAAGGCGGGGGGCAATATCAGGAGACTAGGCTGTGAAAAGCATGAAACTCTATCTGGAAGGGCCCGGGCGAGAGAGACGTCCAGTGAAGGTCGTTTCGACAGAGCAAAAAAGCTTCAGAACCGTGTTGGAAATACCGGGAAGACGCCTGGCAGGTACCGGGACTGACCGCATGGTCGAGGTAAATACCTTGATGGATGAAGAGGGAAACCTTGCACAGCAGATCGATTGCGAGGGCTTCAGATACAGGTTCCACGGATCTGAATTGCCTTGGTCGTTGATCGTCGGTTGATTGGGGCGGGCCCCGCACGGGGGCCCGCTTTTCCTGGCCAGGAGAATGCAGCTGCAGCTGCCGCCCACAAGGCTTGGAGATGTGTCAGCCAAGCGTGAAGGATTCGGCCAGGGTTCTGCCCGCGTTTTTATTCCGGGTTAGCAGGTGCACCGGTAAGGTTGCCCGATAGTCGAACAGAGGATGCCCCGATGGCCAGGACAGCACCGCGCGTTCATACCGCCCAGGCGGAGATAGAACATCTCAAGGCTCTGCAACTGGCACTGGATGCCGAGCTTATCGTCGAGCTGCGCATGAAGGATGGGCGGGTGTTGAAGGGCACCGTGGCCGAGCGGCCTGCCGTGCAGCAGTTCCGTGGCCCTGACGAGCAGGAAGGCACCAACGGCCAGGTTCCTCTCGATGTGCCAGGTGAGGGCGTGCAGTTGCTGTGGCTGGATGAAATTGCCGACTTCACCCGTTTGGGTAGCAATTGACGCAGCTCGGTGAATCAGCCGCTTGAGGCGTGTTGGGAGAGGCGCTGCTTACCTTGAAGGTAAACGGGTGTATCGGCATTCGTAAGAACAATTGCTGTAATCGTCGCAGATGCTTGCCTGCGCCAACGCTGCGACCGCTGCCGGAAGCCGTGCTGCCGTAGCGTGTGCAGTGCATGTGCGGCCGAATCCGACCTTGCTGGAGAGTATTCCAGCGCCAGCCCGATCAGAGGGCCTGGATGAGGGTTGCCAACGCCGCGCCAAGCGCAAAGCACAACAGGGCGGTCGTTCGTGGCAGGTTCCGGGCGGCGATCATGGCGTGGGCTCCGTTCGGGTCTAGGGTCATCTTGCTGGGCTCGGCGTTAAGCGCCCGTCCCCGTTGGCATGCAGGTTGCCGATGAACCTTCACACTCCCCGCGTTGCGCTCCAAGAAGCAGCGCAGTGAAAGCCAATCAAGGCACGCGCTGACGTCTCGCCGACACCGGAGCCTTCGATACACAGGGATTGCCTGCGACGCTCCAACGCCACGGTGTATCGACCGCCTTGCTTATTCCGACCCTGGGGCCAACCAGCGGGCTGTCGGGTGGCGAAGTGCCATCGCATGCAATGACGATGCCCCGGTCGCCCAGCACCAGGTCCGCGCCATCGAAATCCCGATTCAAACCGAAAGCCTGCGACAACTTGCCGGGGCCGCTGGCCAGATCGATTGGCCGCTTTGCGGCGCTGCGTGCCGCATACATCAGCTGCAGATTCTGCAGCGGCTCGGCGGCCCGAAGCAGCACGCCGACACCTTCGCCAACCTCACCGCAGACGGCGTTGCTGCCCCAATGCATGCCGTAGGTGAAATAGACATACAGGTGCCCAGGTGGGCCGAACATGCTTGCGTTGCGCGCGGTCTTTCCGCGAAACGAGTGGGCGGCCGGATCTTCGCTGCCGGCATAGGCCTCAACTTCCACAATCCGGGCACAACGGCCGTCGCCGCGCAGCAGAAGCTTGTTGAGCAGCTCCGGCGCGACCAGGGCAGGGTGGCGGCGGTAGAAATCACGCGGCAATACCTGCAGGTCCTTGTTCACGAACTCCACGTTGACGCACCTTCTGCCGCCGGCTGTCTGCCAAGCTTACGACAGGGTGCGTGACGCAGAGAGGACATGGGGTGTGTTGCTGCCTGCGCGGCGGTGCACACGATGCAGATCCAAGCCGTCAGCGTTGGAACTGCACCCGCTCCGGGCGATGCAGGCCGAAGCCCTGCGCGTAGTCCACGCCCAACGAACGCGCGGCTTCGCATAGATGGTCGGTGCTGACACCTTCGGCAACTACCTTTAGACCGCGCTGATGACCGATCTTGGCAATGGCGCTGATGATGGTGTGGCTGATCGGGTCGGTATCGAGGTCAACGATGAAACTGCGGTCGATCTTGATCAGGTCCAGCGGTAGATTCTTGAGATAGCCGAAAGACGACATGCCGGCACCGAAATCATCCAGAGCGATGCTGCAGCCGGCAGAGCGCAGGCGTTCGACTATGCTCACCACCTTGAGCAGGTTGCGGACCGCGACGGTTTCGGTGATCTCAAAACACAGCATCTGCGGCGGTACGCCGTGCTCCTTCATGCAGGCAAGGATGAAGTCGGCCAGGCCATCGTCTTCGATGCTGGCGCCTGACAGGTTGATCGCACAGGTACCGAGCGTCTGCGCAGTGGGGTGCAGACGGGTGAAGTTCGACAACGCTTTGTGGATCACCCAACGGTCGATGGCCGGCATCAGCCCATAGCGCTCGGCTGCAGGCAGGAAAGCACCCGGCAGTACGATGCTGCCGTCTTCATCGCGCAGACGCAGCAGCAGTTCGATATTGGTGGCGGTATCTTCGCCCGTAAGCGAAACGATCTCCTGGTAGTCAAGCAGCAGGCGATCCTGTTCCATGGCCCAGCGCAACCGGTTGACCCACTCCATCTCGCCCTGGCGACGGCTGGTTTCGTCGTCCAGACGATAGACATGCACGCGGTTGCGCCCGTTCTCCTTGGCCATGTAACAGGCGGTGTCGGCCCAGGCCAACAGGTCCTTGAGGGTGGGCACCTGCTGGTCAATCGCTACCATGCCGATGCTGCAACTCACTTTGTAGCTGCGTCCCTGCCAGGAAAACATCAGCGATTCGATGCCCCGGCGCAGACGCTCGGCCAGTTCCAAGGCCCCATCCGCGTTGCCATGGAACGTAAGCAGGCCAAACTCGTCGCCGCCCAGACGTGCCAGCACATCACCGCTGCGCAGCTGCTGGTGCATGGTCAGTGCGAGCTGCTCCAGGAGCTGGTCACCGGCCATATGCCCGGAGACATCGTTGATCAGCTTGAACTGGTCGAGGTCGATGTACAGCAACGCCCAGAAACCGCTGGCTGCCCAACTGGACCAATCCCTCAGCACCTCCTGTACACGGCGCTCGAACTCGCGGCGGTTGTACAGCCCGGTCAGCGCATCGTGCGCGGCCTGGTAGCTCAGGCGGTCGGTCAGCTCGCGCTGTTCGGAGTTGTCGGTTGCCACCATCAACAGGTGCGGCGCGCCATCCACGTCGACCTCGGCAATGGATGCGTTCGCCCAGAAGCTGGCGCCATCAGCACCGCGCAGCTCGGCCTCAAGCTGGTTCCAGCCACTGCGGATGTCCGCCGCATCGCGGGTGCGCGCCTGCAAGTGCTGGTCAAGGAACAGTGCAGACAGCTGCACGCCGGTGGGGTCGCCCAGACGGAGCCGCGCAGCCTGGTTGGCGTAGACGATCTTCCAGTCGCGCGCGTCGGCCAGCAGCACCAGCGCTGGCAGGAGTTCGTTCAGGGCGCGGAAACGCAGCTCGCTCTCGCGGTAGCGGGCGCTCATCTGCGCCCCCAGGGCCAGCGCCTTGCGACGGGTCATCGCCAATGACCACAGCAGTGCCGACAGCAGCAGGCTGATGATGGTCCCGGCGATGACGATGGTGTACAGCCGGCTGAGGTCCATGGGCTGTGGGCGGGGCTGCATCTCAAGCAGCCAGCGCCTGCCGCCGAAGTCCAGCTGGCGCTGCTGCGCGGGCAGACTGACGGCGGCCTCGGTGCCGGAGTCATAGAACGGGGTGGCCAGTGCATCGGTATCGCGGATACGCACCCGGAAGCCCTCCAGCACTGGCGGTTCCAACGCGCTTTCGATCAGTGGCTGCAGGCGGATGCCGATGGCCAATGCCCCGATCTCGCGTGCCCGCCGGTCGCTGGCTGAGCCAGGGGTTGCACCGTTGGAGTACACCGGCAGGCGCAGCGTGACGCCCAGCGGGCTTTGCCCTGCCGCCGTGCTCTGGCGCAGGGCGAATGGCGCTGAAACGGTGACGGTGTCCGTGTCCCGTGCGCGTACCAGCGCCGCAAGATTGGCCGGTTGAGTGACCATGTCGAAGCCCAGCAGGCTGGTGTTGCTCTGGTAGGGCGCTACCAGCTCATAGCGATAGGCAGCATTGCCTGTCTGCGGTCGGTCCACCGCTGTGCGTCGTGCAAAGGCCATGGAGGTATAGGCCCCGCTGCCATCGTACAAACGCGAGTAGTACTGGCTGAAGCCTGCCTGGTCCATTTTGTCGTTGGCCAGGAACAGCGTCTGCATCGCACGCAGGATGGAGGCCGCGCGTTCCAGCGGTACCTGTAGTTGCGCAATGCCGGTGTCGGCCAGCGTTCTGCGCGCTTGCGCCGCCTCATGCCGCAGGTCCGACCATTCGCGATGGGCGATGACCGCCGTGCAGGCCAGGCCAAGCAACAGGCCAGCCACGGCCCACGCAAGCGGCGACAGGCCACTACGGCGGGCAGGGCGCCCCGGCGCGGTTTCTTCGAAATCTGGCTGGATGAAATTCACTTGCCCGTTCGGTTCCTGCGCAATGGATGGGCGGTGGGATGTGATGCCGGGGGAACATGCAGCCTGCCTTGCAAGGGCAGGCCAGAGAACCTGGTCGAACGACGCAGCAACTACCGTGATGGAGCTCCCCGCCCCTTGCAAGCCGAGTAGAGGTATCGGCATGCCGTGGCTGTTCTTGATGGAGAGTTGATCATGGCTTGCCAGCCGTGACGCGGACGAAATGGTTGGATGGCGGGAATACGGTAGCGGAATTTCCGTTGGCCCACAGCCCACAGCCCACAGGCGCGGCAGCGCTTGTATTGGGCAACAGCGCAGAGCAGTGGGCGGTGCGCACAAGATCGGCCGGACAACCTGTCACCGGTGGGCAATGCTCCGCCCCTTGGGCACTTACCGTCTTCTGGCCGAACCGCAGGCCGCTTTACAGCCTTGGCCACCGCTGCGTGACTCTCCCAAACGGGCCGGGCGAGACACGGATTTCACGCCGCCATAGCCAGTCCTAGACCTTGCGATGACATTCAATGCGTAGATTGGCCGTTGAAGCAGCCATGCGCCGGCCTGGATCCGATGCCGTCAGGAGCACCCCATGAGTGAGGACAAGAACAAACCGGGCGTACCCGAGCGTGTCCGCATCAACCGCGAGCAATCCTGCCAGCGCCGGACCAACGCACCAGACGACGTTGCGCCCCAGCAACAAGCCGCCGCGCGGGCCTTGGGATTCGCGCTGCCGCGTTGCAGCGCCGCCTGCATGGACAGGACACTGGCATGAGCCTGGTCGACTACCGCCGCAAACGCAGCTTCGAGAAAACGCGTGAACCCGAACCCGGCAAGCCGGTCGCCCAGGGACAGCGTGCGATCTTCGTCGTGCAGCTGCATCACGCCAGCCGCCGGCACTATGACTTCCGCCTGCAGGTCGGCGACACGCTGAAGAGCTGGGCGGTGCCGAAGGGGCCAAGTTATGACCCTGCGGTAAAGCGCATGGCGGTGGAGGTGGAAGATCACCCGGTGGATTACGCGGACTTTGAAGGCGACATTCCCAAAGGTCAGTACGGCGGCGGGCACGTTGCACAGTTCGATCACGGCGTCTGGGCAACCGAGGGCGACCCGCGGGCTCAACTCGCCAAAGGACATCTGCGTTTCGAGTTGTTCGGCAAGAAATTGAAAGGGGGTTGGCATCTGGTGCGATCGGGCAAGCCTGCGCGGCAGCCACAATGGCTGTTGTTCAAGGACCGGGATGCCTTCGCCGGTTCCCTGGAGGCCGATGATCTGCTGGCGGATGTGGCTTCTGCACCAGAAAGCGACAAGCGACGCGCGGGCAGTGGCAAGAGCGGCAAGAAGCGATTGGCGACCGTGCCTTCGAAGCCGGGTCGCCGCAAGGACTGGGCCGAACAGGCGCTGGCGTTGAGCGGGGCTCGCAAGGGCAGGGTGCCGACGGGGGCATTTCAACCGCAGTTGGCAAAACTGGGCCAGGCCCCGCCCGAGGGCGAGCAGTGGCTGCACGAAATCAAATGGGACGGTTATCGCATCCTGGTCACGGTTGCCGACGGCAGCGTACGCCTATGGTCGCGCAATGCGCTGGAATGGACAGCCAAACTCCCCGACATCGCTGAGGCCGTGGAAACACTGCAGCTGAAATCGGCTGCGCTCGATGGTGAACTCATTGCGGGCAACGGTACCAAGGAGGACTTCAACCTGCTGCAAGCCACGCTCTCCGGCGAGCGGCAGGGGCGGCTTTCACTGGTGCTGTTTGATGTGCTGCACCTGGATGGAATCGACGTCGCCAACGCACCGCTGCATGAGCGCAAGACGCTGTTGCAGAAGCTGCTGAACGGCGCCCCGCCACAACTTGCCTTCAGCTCGCACGTGCAAGCCGATGGTGAGGCGGCATTCCGGGTTGCGGCAGAACAGCACTTTGAAGGTGTGATCTCCAAGCGGCTGGACCGTCCGTACCATGCAGGCCGCAGCGATGACTGGCGCAAGACCAAGCAACTGGCGTCGGACGAATTCGCGGTTGTGGGCTATACCGCTCCCAAGGGCGCGCGCACCGGCTTCGGCTCGCTGCTGTTGGCAACCCCCGACGCGCAGCATGGCTGGCGCTATGCCGGCAGGGTTGGCACCGGTTTCGATGAGGCAATGCTGCGGCAACTGACGCGCAGGCTCCGCGGCGGCAGCAATACGCCTACCGCCCATGTTGGCACCACCGAGACCGACCTGCGCACGGCGAAATGGTTTGCTCCCCGTTTCGTGGTCGAGGTGTTCTACCGCGGCAAAGGCGGCCAGACCCTGCTGCGGCAACCTTCACTCAAATCCTTGAGGCTGGACAAGAACGTGGACGATCTTCGCGACAGCGACAGCGCTGCAACGCCTAAAAAGAAAGCTGCTGCAGCAAAGCGCGGCAAGCCTGCATCAAAAAAAACGAGCGAAGCACTGCCGGTGCTTTCCAGCCCAAGTAAGCTGCTGTTTCCCGCCGACCGCATCAGCAAACAGGACGTATGGAACTACTACCTGGCCGTCGCCGATCATCTGTTGCCGGAAATTGTTGGCCGTCCTCTATCGGTGATCCGCTGTCCGGCGGGCATCGAGCGCCCTTGTTTCTTCCAGAAGCACATGACCGCTGGCCTGGAGCGGGTATCCACCGTAAAGCTCAAGGAGGAGTCAGGCGCGCAAGCTGATTACCTGGTGGTCGACGATCTCGCAGCGTTGATGGAACTTGTGCAGTTCAACGCTCTGGAGTTCCATCCATGGGGGGCGAAGGCTGACACGCCCGATATCGCTGACCGGGTGGTGTTCGATCTGGACCCCGGGCCCGATGTACCGTTCGCGGAAGTCAAACGTGCAGCGACGGATATCCGCAAGCTGTTGGCAAAGCTGGAGCTCGAGTCTTTCCTGCGCGTGTCCGGCGGCAAGGGCCTGCATGTTGTGGTGCCGCTGTCGCCCGGCTGCGACTGGGATCTGACCAAACGCTTCGCCCGTGGCTTCGCCGATGCGCTGGCGCAGTCCGAACCAGATCGCTTCCTCGCCACGGCGACAAAAAGCCGCCGCAACCGCCGCATCTTTGTCGATTACCTGCGCAACGGGCGCGGCGCCACCGCCGTTGCGTCCTACTCGATGCGCGGGCGCCCCGGTGCGCCGGTGGCATTGCCGCTGGCGTGGAGCGAGCTTGCAAAGCTGCACAGGGCCGATGCATTCACCATCAAGGACGTCCCTGCAAAACTCAAGCGGCGCAGGAAGGATCCCTGGGCGGGCATGGACGCGCTCAAGCAGAATCTTTCACGTTGGGCCAAGGATGCGTAGACCGTCAGCCGTTGATGCACTCGGCTGCAGCCAAGCCCTTCCGTTAACCGTAAGCAGCAGAATCAACCGCTTTCAATCGAGGATCCCACGATGACCAACCATAAACCCACCGCCACCCCGAGCAAGGAAAAATCCCGCGCCGACGGAACGCCCGGCACGGATGCGGCTCGCGAGCAGGACCTGAAGGAACAGCGCGACCAGCAAAAGCAGGAAGAGAAGCTGCGGCAATCCGATCAGATCGACAAGGGACCTTCGGCGTGCAATCCGGACGGCCTCCGGTAAGCGATTCCGCGGGTTTCGATGTGCGAGCCGCAGGTGGGCCTGATAAATGCGCCGCTTGAGCTGGAGAGCAGCCCGGGTTGGCTGGCCGCGTGTAGGCCAGTCAAGCACAGCCTATGATCCCGCGAATGAGGCACTCCGGCGCCTGCGCGGCGCGGGTAGATGTCCTGATGAAATGTCCAAAGAATGAGGCCGACCTGCTTCATTGACGGAAGCCGGTCAGCTTCATTGGTTCGGTGCTGGCTGAAACCGCGCACTTTCAGTTCACCACTTCCAAAGCGGAAACAGGTTATGCGCTGGTACCAGACATCAGCTCGCGCCGGACTATCTCCGCTCCAGCGTTGAGAGCCTGCAGCTTGCCTCTGGCAACCGAACGCGCCAGCGGTGCCATGCCGCAGTTGGTGGAAGGGTAGAGCTTGTCCGCATCGACAAACCGCAGCGCCTTGCGCAGCGTGTCGGCCACTTGCTCCGGGGTTTCGATGATGTCACTTGCCACATCAATCGCGCCTACCATCACCTTCTTGCCACGCACCAGTTCGATCAGATCTATGGGCACATGTGAGTTCTGGCATTCCAGCGAGATGATATCGATATTGGACTGCTGCAATTTCGGGAATGACTCTTCGTACTGGCGCCATTCCGAACCCAGCGTCTTCTTCCAATCGGTATTGGCCTTGATGCCATAGCCGTAGCAGATATGCACTGCGGTTTCGCACTTGAGCCCTTCAATCGCGCGTTCCAGGGCGGCAACACCCCAATCATTCACTTCATCGAAGAAGACATTGAAGGCAGGCTCGTCGAACTGGATGATGTCCACGCCGACGGCCTCCAGTTCCCTGGCCTCCTGGTTGAGGATTTTGGCGAACTCCCAGGCCAGGTTTTCCCGGCTCTTGTAGTGCGCGTCATGCAGCGTGTCGATCATCGTCATTGGGCCGGGCAGGGCCCATTTGATCGGCTGTGTGGTCTGCTGCCGCAGGAACCTGGCGTCCTCGACGAATACCGGCTTCTGTCGGCTGACTGCGCCGACGACGGTTGGCACGCTGGCGTCATAGCGGTTGCGGATACGCACCGTCTCGCGTTTTTCGAAATCAACGCCATCAAGATGCTCGATGAAGGTTGTGACGAAATGCTGGCGGGTCTGCTCGCCATCGCTGACGATGTCGATGCCTGCCTGCAGCTGTTCGTGCAACGAAAGCCGCAGCGCGTCCTGCTTGCCTTCAATCAACTCCTCGTCCTGCAGCTTCCAGGGTGACCAGAGTTTCTCGGGTTGGGCGAGCCAGGACGGCTTGGGCAAGCTGCCGGCGGTTGAGGTGGGCAACAGTTTTTTCATGATGGGTGGGTTCTTGTTCCGGGTGGTGATCAGAGCGCGCAGTTCGCGGCCCACTGCTCAAGCGTCTGGCGGTAGGGCTTGATGAAGTTTTCCTCCGTGAACCTGCCTTGCTTGACGGCCAGTTGACTGCGTTCCTCGCGGTCATAGACGATCTTGGTCAGGGAGTAATCGTGGTGCTTCAGGCTGGGCTGATACACGCGCCCGGCAGGCGAATTGGCGTTGTAGATCTCGGGGCGGTAGATCTTCTGGAAGGTCTCCATCGTGCTGACGGTGCCGATCAGTTCCAGGTCCGTATAGTCGCCGAGCAGGTCACTGAAGAAGTAGAACGCCAGCGGCGCAACCCCGTTCGGCGGCAGGAAGAAGCGCACCTGCATGCCCATCTTCGCGAAGTAGTGATCGGTCGAGGAGAGCTCGTTCTGCAGGTATTCAACGCCGAGTGCCGGGTGCTGGTTTGCGGTGCGCTGGTAGACCTTGCTGCTGGATGCGCTGATGCAGATCACCGGCGGCTTGCCGAAGTTCGCCTTGTAAGCATCGGAGCCCACGAAGTATTTGAACAGCTTGCCGTGCAGGTCGCCGAAGTCCTCCGGCGTGCCGAACACCGCCCGGCTGTTGTTGTACGCCGGCAACAGCACGCTGAAATCGTAATCACGTACGTAGGAGGAGAAATTGTTCCCGGCAATGCCGTCGATGCGCGCGCCGGTCCTGCTGTCGATGATGCTTGTCTTCAGTATCTCGATCAGCGGGAAGACCGCTGCCGCATCATCTACGCCCATCTCCACCTCGACGGAGATGATCTCCAGCGCGACGGCATAGCGATCCCCGCTCGGGTTGTCCCAGTCGGCCAGGCTGTTGAAGCGATTGTCGATCATCTTCAACGTGTTGCGCAGGTTTTCCTGCCGGCTACTGCCTCTGGCCAGGTTGGCAAAGTTTGTGGTGAGGCGTGTGCTGTCCGATGGCTGGTAGTTTTCATCGAAGCTGATGCGCTTGATGCTGAATTCAAGGTTCTCGTTCATTGCGGCCCGTTGGCGTAGGTTCTGCGGATGGAGTTCGGCACGGCGTCGTGCTGTTTCGGCGCGGTGGGGATGTGGTTTCTCAGGCGGCGGCTACTTTCCCGGCTGTGCTCATGCCCGCATGGCGGGACAGCTGAAGTACCGGCAGGGCCCGTTCAACTGCCAACTTGGCGCGCTGGATCAGTTCAACGTTGTGCAGGCCCTGGCCCGCGAAGTCGCGGTCGGTTGCGTAGACGCCCAGCGGCAAGGTGCGGGCCTGGAAGAAACTGAACAGTGGCCGCAGTTGATGGTCGATCATCAAAGCGTGCCGATCGCTGCCGCCGGTGGCCGCCAACAGCACCGGCGTGTCGACCAAGGCGTCCTGGTCGACGAAATCAAAGAAGTGCTTGAACAGCCCCGTGTACGAGCCGCGGTAGACCGGTGTGGCTACCACCAGCACGTCAGCCAGCTCGACTGCAGACAGGGCTGCTTCCACGGGGCCGGGCAGTTGGGAACGCCTGACCGCGCCGGCGAGGTGGGGAGCGAGTTGGCCGAGCTCGAGCAGATGCTGTTCGCATGGCACCTCGGCGGCGATCAGGTCAGACAGATACTCAGCCAGCACCGCAGCCTTGGATGGCTGCTGCAGCCCGCCGGAGACCGCGATGACGCGTAGTGGAAGTGGATGGGTCATGTTCGCCTTCGTGGGAGCGGGTGCACCGGTAGACCGACCAGAGCCGATGCCGAAGGTCGATCCTAGTCAGCGCATTCGATGAGGTAAAATGGTATTAATTCACGAATCAATGAGTGGAATTCATACATATGCTTGAGCGCATCCACCTCAGCATCGTCCAGCAGGTCGAAAGGCAAGGCTCCCTGACGGCCGCTGCCGGCGTGTTGAACCTGACCCAGTCGGCGTTGAGTCACAGCATCCGGAAGCTGGAGCAACAGCTGGGCACGGATATCTGGTTGCGCGAAGGTCGGAGCCTGCGCCTCACCCAGGCCGGCCAATACCTGCTGGCGGTGGCAAACCGGGTGTTGCCGCAGCTGGATCTGGCCGAGGAGCGCCTGGGCCAGTTCGCGCAGGGCGAGCGCGGCGCGCTGCGCATCGGCATGGAATGCCACCCCTGCTATCAGTGGCTGCTCAAGGTGGTGTCGCCTTATCTGACCGCATGGCCGGACGTGGATGTGGACGTCAGGCAGAAGTTCCAGTTCGGCGGGATAGGGGCACTATTCGGCTACGAGATCGACCTGCTGGTCACGCCCGATCCCCTGTTCAAGCCAGGCCTGAAGTTCGAGCCCGTGTTCGACTACGAGCAGGTGCTGGTGGTGGCCAAGGATCATCCGCTCGCATCGGCCGCTTATGTGAAGCCACAGCAGCTGACCCGCGAGACCCTGATCAGCTACCCCGTGGACATCGAGCGCCTGGACATCTACAGCCAGTTCCTGCTGCCTGCAGGTGTCACGCCAAGGCGGCACAAGGCCATTGAGACCACCGACATCATGGTGCAGATGGTGGCCAGTGGCCGTGGTGTGGCCGCGCTGCCGCGTTGGTTGGTTGAGGAGTACGCAAGCCGGATGGCGGTGGTGCCGGTGCGGCTGGGTGCGCGCGGCATCGCCAAGCAGATCTTTCTGGGCGCGCGCGAAGCGGATACCGGCATCGACTATGTGCGGGCATTTTTCGAACTTGCCCGCAACTCGAGCGCCGTGGCGGCAGCCGGTGCCGGGAAGGCAGCCAAGTGATGCGTCATTGCGTTGAATGCCGCTTGTTTGCACCGCAAGGATTGCAAGCCGCCCAACGGAACTTGGATCTACAAAGTGACGAGAAAATCCCACAACTGACCGGCTTACGAAGCACGCAAAACAGCTAACGCCTGCTGCACCATGTTCAATGGCCCCGGCCCACCGATTACGGGGGAGGGCGGGGCGCTCAACTCGTCGTCAAATCACGGTAAGACCCTTGACCCTTTTCGATATGTCCAGCTCCGCCAGTCCGCTCACCGATGCCTACTCACTGGAAGTGAGCGCAAAAGCCATTCCAGCGTTGATCACCGCAGCGCCGCTGATAGCGCCCGGTACAAGCATTTTCATTCCCTATCTTGCGGGGGAAGACGACGCTGCACGGTTGAGCGCTGCCGCAACGGTTCGCGCACTCGGCTTCGAGCCTGTGCCGCATGTTCCGGCGCGCCGGATCGCCTCGCTTGCAGCGCTGGAATCATTCGTGACGCGGGCAGTCATTGAGGCGGGAGTCGAGCGTTGCTTCGTGATTGCCGGCGATTCGTCCAGCCCCAAGGGCAGGTTCCCAGATAGCGCCGCGCTGATTGAAACCGGCGTATTCGAACGTGCCGGTATCAAGCTGATTGGAGTGGGCGGGCATCCGGAAGGCCATCCGGTGATGAGCGAAGCTGCTCGCTGGCAGGTGCTTGCACACAAGTGCCAAAGCATCGAGAGCCGTGGCATGTCGCCCCTGATCGCCACCCAGTTCGGTTTTGATGCCGACGTCGTGTTGACGTGGCTGGAAGCGCTGCGTAAGCGTGGAATCCAGCACCCGGTGCGCGTAGGCGTTCCTGGCCCTGCGAGTGTGGCCGCGCTCGCGCGCTACGCGGCAATGTGCGGCGTCAGCGCAAGCGCATCGGTGTGGTCCAAATACGGCGTTTCGATCGGCAAGCTGCTTGGTGCTGCGGGGCCGGATCTGTTTGTCGATCGCCTCGCCAGCGGCCTGACGGAGGCGCACGGGGAGGTGAGTCTGCATTTCTTCCCGTTCGGAGGCATTGGGCAGACGCTGGAATGGGTGGAGCGTTACCGCGCTCGCAGCCATTTCAGGCAGGCATAAAGCCGACTCGGAGGGGATAGCAGGATGTGTGATCGGATGCCGTCCTCCGGCAGGATGCCGATATGTCCCCTCAAGAATCCGGCTGGGCGCTCCGGTCCGCTACATGGCGCCGGCCACCACGCTATGATTCCGACCAGCGTTCGGCATGGAGCACGGAATGTACCGGGGGATTCTGGGGATTATTCTTTTTCTGCTGGCGGGTTATAGCCACGCACAGCAGGTTTTCAAATGTGTGGACGGCAAAGACGTTTCCTATCAGTCGGATCCGTGTCCAGGCGCTGCCGTGAAATCGTGGGACGCGGCGCCTGTATCCGAGCCATCGAATGCCGAGCAATGGCGAATCTATCGTATGCGGCGGCAGTTGGACCAACGGTACGCGAATGATCGCGGCGCAGCGGCCTCTGCCTCCGGAGGCATGGGCAGCCCCAATCGCTCAAGCGCTTGTGAATCAGCGCGGCGCGGGCGTGCAGCTGCTTATGAAGTCGCAGGGGTTAAACGCGATTTTGCAATGTCCAGCTATTGGGACAACGTGGTTCACAACGCCTGCAAATGAGGGGCAACGGCGAAGCATCCAGCGGATGCGCTTCGTCTTTTCCACTTCCGGATGAAAGCTGGGAAGTGGTGACCTAGTCCACTCTGCAAGAATATTCCTACACTCATAAATGCCGTAATCCCAGCTTGACGGAATGCTGCGCGCAGTACGAAATAGGAACGTCAATCAGAAGCCTGCGTAAGTCAACGAAATATATAAATGACCATCGCCATGCGGCGTAATCATGGCTATATAAATTTCACGTTCTTTATGTCTTGATCCTGTTGCCGGTTCTCTCTTTGCAAGCAGAATGAGTTTGTGCGATATGAAACACAAGAAAGTGAAGCTACTCAATTATTCACTGATGTTGTTGGTCGCGGGTGCAGTAGCCGTTACGATGATAAAAAAGGCTGGAAACTCAGGGGATTCCGCCTCTGAAACAGCTATTGATAGCAATGTTGTGCGGCAGGCTACTGAGTCGACCGGCACGGGAAACGGAGGGGTGGCGCGAATCGAGTCATCAGCTGGAACGACTACGTCGCCAAATTCCAGGGGCCCGGGCTCGTCCAATCCATTTCCTAATATTCCGAGATCACGGGCAGGCTTGAGCCTGGCTGATGATCCCTTTGGTCCTCAGAGTATTGAGGAGCAACAGTGGCTGGACAGACGTGGCTATCCCAATGCCCGGCAATGGGAAATCTACTCCCAGCTCCCCGATGGGTTGCTTCAGGTTGCTGCGGACTCTGGTGATTCAGTAGCGAAAACAATGCTCGATGCTCGCGGGCTTCCTTCAAGAAATGCGACCGACAAGCTTCTCCTATCCGCAGCCAACGGTGATGACTTCGCTCTGTCCTTGCTTTCCGCACGTCTGGCCAGTTTGCCAGGGGAGCAAAACTTGATCGATGCCTATGCGGTCGCCCGTGTATCGGAGATCAGGGGCAACACGTCGGCGGCCATTGGTAGGGAAGCAATGTTCGCTCAATCCTTGACGCCGGATCAGCGAATGAAGGCCGAGGAAAACGCGATGATGCTCGTTTCAAAGTTGAATGCGTTGTACGAGAAGAAGTACGGAGTGAGATATCAGGTCGATGCACGGCCTTTCTCTATAGGGAATAAAGGGATTTGATGATGAAAAAACGGACTTTATTGGCAATTTTAACTCTTTCGGCTGGCGGCCTGCTGGCGGCGGAATGTATCACTCACTCGCTACCACCATTCAAAATCACTGTCACGTTGAATGACGTTGCCAAGGCAGGTAGTCCACTTACAGCATTCTTGCGCAATCTGGATTCTGCAGGCGAGAAACTTGTCGGCAAGTCAACGTGGCGTGAGAGGGCGTTCGTCGGTTATGTAACCGTGGTCCATAAGCGGGTGACGATGACTGGAACCAACATCCAGTACGTCGAGAAGCCTTGCGGCGAAAGCGCTGAGGAGTCCGGCGGAACCGGCGCCATCGCGCAGGCCCCCCCGAGTGGTGGTGGTGGCGGTGGTGGCGCTCCGGGAGGTGGCATCGGAGGTTGGAATCCGCCTGGCGGATGCGTCGGCAATTGCCAGCCTCCCTACGGGGAAGTTGGTGAAATTCAGCAGATGTAAAAGAGTCTGTCGGCCCAATGGATAAAGAGGTTCTCGGAAGCACATAGCGACGGCCGCTGAAGCAGGCGGCCGGACGCCAGTATCCGACCGTGGTAACCCGAGCGTGTCCATGGAGATCACGGCAGGGGCCGTCGGTGATCTCATTGCAGAGGACAATGAGGCAGGAGTGCATCACACCCGGCGACGGACGACCATGGTCACGCGTTTCGATCCGTGCAAGCCGTGCGGTTGTCGACGTTGCAGGCGGTCATTGCTTGGCTCCGCGCAGGCAATGGCATAGCCGCTTTTTTACGTTGCGTACGTAAGCCCAGCCGTATGTTGCTTGCGCTAGCCGCTTACATCATTGAAAAATCCGCGCACGAGTTGCTCCAGCTGCTCCATTGCGGAGACTACGTCAGATCTTCGAGCGCTGACGCTGAGATCGTCCCGATGGAGGTTTTCGCTACCGGTCGGCCGCAGCGTGTCGAGCCCACCCTCGATTCTGTGCAGCAACCGGCGTTGTGCGGCTACGTCTGCCGTCTGGATGAGGAAGTCAAGCTCTGACAGGTCCGCTCGGCAGTTGGACAGTAAGTCCCGGAGGTAAACCGCCAGATTGTTCCGGTCGCGGAAGATCTGCTGCAGATGTGGCAGTGGCGTCGCCTTGGAGGCTCCGTCCATAGCCAGACCGCCAGACGACGGTGCCGCGTGCTCGACGTCGAGATGGCGCGAAAGCATGACAGCCAGGTCGTCCAGCCTTACCGGCTTTGACAGGAAGTCGTCCATGCCTGCTTGCCTGCAGTATTCAAGCTGCTCCGGTTGCGCACTGGCGGAGACGCCCAGGATGACAAGACGTCGCTGGTTGCCTTCATGCTCGCGAATCCGACGCGCCAGATCGTAGCCGTCGAGGCCGGGCATGTGGCAATCGGTGATCAGCACGTCGAAGTGCTGCCTGGACCATAGATCCAGCGCCTCAAGACCGTTCTCGACTATGGAATACGGGTAACCCAGAGCCTCAAGCTGGCGCGCCATGACCACACGATTGTTGGCATGGTCTTCGGCAACCAGGACATGAGCGCGGTGCTGCACGCGCTCTGCGGCTTTGGTGGGGGCAACAACAGGTAGTGGAATGCCGAGCGCTTCCAGGCAGCCCAGCTCCAGGCTGTGATACAGCAGCGGGCCGGTGGGAACCACGACGCCTGCCGAGCTTCTGTAAGGCATCCGATGCGGCGCCCTGTCGTCCACGAACAGGCATGGCGTCGCAGAAGGATGAAGACGCGCAGGCAGGGCAGTGTCGGCAACAAAAAGATCGACACCAGTGATTGGTTCCGCGAAATCTTCCTCATCGATCTGCATCACACGGAAGCCAAGCGCCGATAGCGCATTGGATAGTTCGTCGCTGCGTGCCTCATCGGTACAGGCGAGTGCGACCGTCTTGCCCGCAAGCTGCGACTGGGTGACGCAGTGCTCGGCGACTTCGAGCGCCACCTCGAATGTCGCGTGCGTGCCGCTTCCCGGTGTGCTTTGCAGGCGTATCTCGCCATCCATCATCGAGGCGAGACGGCGGCTGATGCTGAGGCCAAGACCAGTGCCGCCGAAGCGGCGTGCGGTGGAGTCTTCGGCCTGCGTGAATGGCTGGAACAACCGGGCCAGGTTATCTGGCTTGATGCCAATACCAGTGTCGGTGACGTTGAACCGCAACAACTGGCCGCTCGGGGTGGGGCGCCCGATTTCAACATGCAACACTATCGCGCCTTGTTCGGTGAACTTCACCGCATTGCTCATGAGGTTGGACAGGATCTGCCTGATGCGGAACGGGTCGCCATAGAATTCGGCCGCAAGCCGCCAATCCATGATCGAGCGCAGCATGATCCCTTTCGCAGCAGCACGTGCGGCGAACACGCCGACGATACCGTCGAGCAGGTTGCGGACATCGAAGCGAGTGTGCTCGATCTGCATGCGCCCGGCTTCCAGGCGCGAATGATCGAGTATGTCGTCGAGCACTTGCATGAGGGACCGTGCCGATTCCTGGATCATCGCCAGCATGGTGGTCTGGTCGGAGTTGAGGTGGCTGCGCCCAAGAAGTTCGATCAGGGCGAGCACGTCGGCCATTGGAGTTCGTATCTCGTGGCTCATCGCCGCCAGGAACGCGCCCTTGGCTGCAGTCGCCGCTTCGGCCTCGGCCTTGGCCCGGTGCAACGCCTCGGCCTGCTCGTGCAGCGTTGTGGTATCAATCCAGTAGCCCGTCCACTCAGCGCTTCCGTTGCCAATCGGGCGTGGGTGACCGCCTTCCGTACGGAGCCAGCGCCAGCCGTCACTGACGCGCAGGCGGAAGTCGAAGGCAGGCATGGGCTGCAGCGTGCGCCGGGAGATTTCCACATTGTCGGTGACAACCGGCTTATCGTCTGGATGCAACCGTGACAACAGCAGCGGTTCATCGTCAAGCAGACTCTGTACCGGCATGTCGAGCAGCTCCTCGACGGCGCCGCCAGCGTAGGTAAACCTGCGCCTGCCATCGGGGTAGGCGATGATGCGGAAAACCACTGATGGCATGGTCTGCGTAATGTCTGACAGTTGTTGCTCTGACGCGCGAGCGCGCGCTTCGGCGGCGCGGACTTCGGAGATGTCCACGGCGGTACCGAGCAAGGACTTCGTGCCGGTAGGTTCGTCGGAGAATGGCCGCAGCCAGATGATGATGCTGCGCTCACCACCATCGTGCGCGTCGATATACTTCAGCTCACGGCGGGTGCTTCCGCTTTCGCTGACCATCAGGTCCTGATCGGCTTGCATCAGCGCCTTCGCGCTGACGCCATGCAGGTGTTGCGTTTCCTCGATGGTGTGGCCGAGGAGGTCCTGCCTGGAGCAGTGCAGAGTGTCTTCGTACGCGCGGTTGACCGCTAGATACCGCCCGTTCTTGTCCTTCACGAAGACCGGGTAGGGAATGGTTTCCATGAGCTCCTGCTGGAACCGCAGCTGTGCCGCATGGGCACGCTCAGCCGACTGCAGTGCTTTCGACGTACGCCGCAACCGTGCATAGGCGCCCACGATGGAGGCCAGTACCAGAGCGGCTATGACAACGCCTATCAGCACCCACTTCCACGGTGCACCGTAGCGGTACTCTGCGGCGATCCAGCGGCTGCGCATTGCCTGCTTGTCGCCACTGTCCATGTTTCCCAGGACATGGTCGATCAACGGAAGCAACTGCGCGAACTCCGAGCGAACGCCAATGGAGAACTCCTGATCCATGCCCGCCGGACCAATGACGTGCAGATTGCCGACGTAGCGGTTGCGGATCAGTGCATCTATCGCCGGCAAGGTGCCAATGAAAGCGTCCGCAGTGCGCGTGTCAACCGCAGCCAGGCCGGCTTCGTTGCTGGTGGTGGGGTACAGCATGTTCTCGCCGTAGCGCGCACGCAGCCGTGAGTACAGTCCAGACTCCATGCGGAACGCGATCTTTTTCGAATCCAGATCCTTTGGGCCGGCGATGGGTGGGCCGTCAAGCCGGGCAACAATCACTTCGGGGAAGTATTCGTAAGGCTGGGAGAAACCCATCTCGCTGTTCGGGAAATCGTTTGTGGTGCCGGCCGCGATCAGGTCGACTTCATGAGCGCGCACCATTCGCTGCAAGGTATTCCAGTCGGTCGCAGGTATCAGTTGAATGCGCACGCCCAGTTCTTTCTGCAAGAGACGTACGTAGTCCGCAGCAAGTCCGGAGAAGTCGCCTTTGCCGTCAACGAAACTGTAGGGGTAGCGATCTACCTCATATCCAAGGCGCAGCACAGGCAGTTTGCTCAGCCAATCGCGCTCCTGTTGAGACAGCGTGCCGTCCGGCCCGCGCGCTTCGGTTTGCCCAGCAGCCCCCCAACGCGCGCGCAACGTTTCGATTTCCTGCTCGTCAATGGTGGCCTCCGCCTTGCGCAGGATCCCCACGAGGATCGGCTTGGATTGGTTTACTGCTGGCGCGACATCCAGAGCTTCGAGAGGAGCGGAGCTGACAATTGCCAGATCATCGGCAGGGCGCCGGCTCAGAAGGACTTGGGCACGGGGTATGCTCATGCCGATATACGCGTCAGCATGCTGCTGTGCTACCAGGTCCAAAGCCTCGCGGCCGGTATTGGCGTAGACCAGCGTGGCCCCGGGAAATTGGCGCGCAATATTGGCGTTGCCGGTGCGAAAACGCCGCTCCACGGCGATACGTGCATGGGCGAGGTCGGCAGCACTGCGGATTCTGAGGTCACCCTTTGGCGCGACGAGGGCTGGCGCTCCGGACAGGAACGGATGCAGCAGGTCGTAGCGCGACCGCCGATCAGGAGTGACCGGCTGAGCGGGCAACAGGTCATAGGGAAGTGGGGTTATGTCAAAGGCGACCCCGGCCCAGTCCGTGTAGGGATGAAACTCCAGCTGCAGTCCAGCGCGTTCGGCAAGCAGGCGTGCGTAGTCGATGCCCAGCCCTTGGGGTTTTCCACCTTCCCACGCCTCCAGCGGCATCTGGTCGCCGACGAATACCCCGACTGTGACGACCGGATGCGCCTGCCGCCAGGCTATCTCTTCGGACGTGAGTTGGAGTCGACTTTGCCCTTGCGTAGTGGCCGTCGCGCAGACGACCAGAAGCAGCGTGAGCAGGAAAATCCGCAATCTGGCGATGGAGTGCGAACGCTTCATGGCGACGGGTCCGGATCTAGGGGTGACGCCAAGCCTATGGCCGATGCTTGGCGATGCGCATGGCGAGTATCACAAACGCAGGGAATCAACTGCGAAAATTTGTGGATGCGCGTTCATCGAAAATGGGCCAGATCCCATTGCTATCTCCAGGGCTTGGAGTAGAGCGGCGCGGGCAATTGCTTCAGCGCCCAATCCCATTGGAAAGCAGCAACGCAAGTGTGAAGATGCGGGTGGCGCGGGGTCGGGCTTTGTCATCACGCCCCTTGTGGTCGGCAGCAGGAGCCCAGCGGATGCATGGTATGAGCCGGATCTGTCGCCAGGCTTGTAGCAGCGCCTTCAGTGTCGCAACGGCTGCAACTGAAGCCGGCTGTCATCCACGCCGACGCACAGGATCCAGGCAGGCGGCAATGCTGTGTCAAAGACAGAAGTGTGAGGTGCGATATGGGCACGCCGATGCCTGTGCCTAGGTGATAAGGCCATGCTTGGACGCGTAGGCGTAGACCTCCACATCCGTCTTTATGCCCAACTTATCCATGGCAGCAAGCTTCTGGTTGCTGATGGTTTTGGCGCTACGGTTGAGCAGGCGTGCGATCTCCTTGATGCTCATTCCCGAAACGAAAACCCGCAGGACCTCGGCTTCACGCGGGGACAATGCTGCGAGGGACGATGTCTCCAGATCGACGCTTGCGTTCTCGAGCAGCTTCTTTGCACTCTTTCCCATGTACCTGCGTCCGTGAGCAACGGATCGCACCGCGTGTTGGATTTCGGTAAGTGCATCGGATTTGCTGATCAGGCCGTTGACACCGGCGTCGCGAATCGCGCGGAGGATGGCCGGATTCGCAATCCGCGAGAGTACGATGATCGGCAGCCGGGGCCAGCGTCGCTGTATCAGGCCGATCAGCGCCAACCCGTCAGGGACGTTCTCGCCGGGCATGACGAAGTCGGTGATGACCAGATCGCAAGGCGTCTGCTCAAGTGCGCTGACAAGTTCGTCTGTCGAACCTGCGGTAGCCACTACCCGCACAGTTGCGTCCAGTTCGAGAATCTGTTGTACGCCACTTGTCACGATCGGATGGTCGTCGGCGAGAATGATGTGAAGGGTCATGTGGGCTTCGCCACGAAACTTAGCGTCTAATGCGGATTAGATCACGGTTTCGGTCGCTAAATTCAGTGATTGGGCTTGCAATCGTTCAGAAAACAACGTCGGTGATCCGTTTTGCCTGAAACCCCGGGTCTCATCAGGCCGGAGTGGGGGACTCCCTTCCAGCTGACCGCATTCAGGAAGCGCCAGCGCAGATGTCTGCGCTGCCCAACGCTGATGCAAAGCCCGGCCATGAGCCCCTGGCAGAAAAAACCGGGTCAGTCCTGTGCGCAGTTCGATCTGCATTCCGCACCGCAAAGACTTGGCGAAATGCCAACCAAAAGAGACTGGGGAAGCGACAGGTTGCGGGGAGAGTTCTGCGTGCACCAGCATCGCTGTCAAGGCAGACGGAGACACACAGACTGAGTTCGTTAACACGATAATTGCGTCGCGGGAATGGGATATTTCCCAAACAAACTGCAAGCGATTCGCAATGGATCAATGCGGTTTTCCCAAGCAGTCACTGAGTCAGCCGACAGCGCTCATGAACGCCACGCCGATGGAAGCGACGGCAATTCTCAGGCCGCTAAGGAAAGTCCTAAAGTTTGGGAAAAGTCCCATTCAATGGACTCAAGCAACGCCGTAGCCTCCCTGTCCAATCTAAAGGGTGGGTGCTACAGCAGTGAATACAGTCGACAAGAAATGGGCGTCGCGTGGCGCCCCTTGCGACAGGATGTCGATACGCAGGAGCCGGCTTGCCATTGCATTGACCATTGCCATCGGTTCATCGGCGTTCAACGCCACGTCAACGGAACTTGGGAGTGTTGATTCAACTGCGTACCAAGCGCGCTCGATCAATCTTGTGGATCGGGCTGCTGGCTATGCAGGCCTGAGGCGGGAAGCAGGCAATGTCCATCGCATTGCGGTCGAGGTTGATCGCGATGGCGTCCCTGCCGATGGGCAGACGCCAGTGAAAATGGTGGTGCGCCTCAGTGACGCGACCGGTGCGAGTATTTCGGGCAGGCAGCTCGTGACAGTGGAGGCCGATGGAGGTCGGCTGCAGCTTCCCGGCGCGGCGAGCGACATGTTCGGCATGGACGCGCACGACCTGGATCCGGTGACGCCTGGTTTTCAGATCGAGGCTGTCGACGGGCTGGCGGAGATTTGGCTGCTGGCGCCGATCATGGCGCAGAGCGTGAATATTGTCGTATCTGCCGGCGGCCAGCGGGCGAGTGGAACCATCAATTTCATTCCGGAGATGCGCGAGCTGGTCGGCGCCGGTGTGGCCGAAGGCATCATCAGCCTGGACAAACGAGCTGGATTGTTTGGCAACACGGCTGGGGATGGATTCGAGCGACAGATCCGAAATTTCTCGCACAGCACGGGAGATGGGCGGCGCAAGGAAGCACTACGCACGTCATTTTTCCTGAAAGGGGCGGTGACAGACGACGCCCTGCTGACCATGGCCTACGACAGCGACAAGCCGGATCGCCAGGCGTTGTTCCGCGATCTCGATCCCGAGCACTGGTATCCGGTCAGCGGCGATGCCTCGATCGTGGGCTTCGACGCCCAGAGCACCAGTCGCCTGTATCTGAGATTGGACAAGGGGCGCGACTATCTGCTGTGGGGCGACATCGCGACGGGCACCGGCTTCAGCCAAGCATTTGGGCAGGGGTTTGTCGCAGCGGCGCAGGTCCGCGATCTGGGCCAGTACAACCGCACGATGACTGGACTCCGAGCGCACAGCGAGAACGATCGCGGTGGCATGAACGTGTTCGCCGCCTACCAAGACCAGAAACAGGTTGTTGAAGAATTTCCAGGACGTGGTCTGTCCGGACCGTTCACGGTGAGCAACTCAGGCGGCGCAATCCTGGGCAGCGAGCGTGTGGAATTGGTGGTGCGTGACCGCAATGCGCCGTCGCATATCCTGAGCGTCCAGCAGATGCGGCGATTCGAGGACTATACGTTCGAGCCGTTCAGCGGTCGCATCCTTTTCGTCAAAGCTGTCCCGACGGTAGATCCAGCGCTCAATCCGATGTCTGTGCGCATTACCTATGAAGTGGATCAAGGGGGCGACAAGAGTTGGGTATACGGCGCTGATGGCCAGTACGCACTTGGCAAAGTGCTTTCCATCGGTGGCAGCTACGTCAAGGATGAAAATTCCCTGGCGCCATACGAGCTTGGCAGTGCCAACGCGACAGTACGCATGGGCGCTGGCACCCGCCTTGTCGGTGAATACGCCCGCAGCCAAAGCCAGGTCAGCTCGCTGCCTGGTTCGATGTACAGCCTGCAGCCAGGCGGCACGCTGGGCAGCCCGTTCAATCCGCTGCATACACCAGTCGAAACCGGTGATGACGCCACTGGCGCCGCATGGCGACTGGCGTTCACGCATCAAGGCGAGCGCTTGGGTTTAAGGGCCTATTACGGTCAAAGCGATGCGGCATTCAACAATCCGGCCTCCTCGTTCAACGGTGGACGCAAGGAGGGTGGAGCAAGCGCGGAGTTCGCGCTTACCGAGCGCGTGTCGCTGCTGGCGCAGGGCACCCATACCGAAGACACCATCAGCGGCGCCAAGCGCGAAAGCGCCAATGCGGGGCTGCGCTTCACCACGGGCACCTTCAGTTTTGATGGCGGCGTGAACCATGTAGCCGAGCGCGCAGGCGACTTCTACGGAAATGGTCTGTCGGTGCCGGCGCCGATCAGCGCTCCGTTTGGCGTTGGTGTGGTGTCGCCCGGTATCGGGGGTGGATTCTACGGTGGCGGTAACACGGCGTTGAATCCTGCGACCCGACAGACGCTCTACAACACCGGCTACGGCTGGGCCGGCAACTACGGCAGCTGGGTTGGTAATGGACTGGCGGGCGTACCGGTGGAGTACACGGCAGTTCGACTGGCGGCGGATTGGAGGCCAACGGAAGCTTTCAATATTGCAACCGAGCTGGAGCAGGACCTGCACTTCAACGAGCATCGACGGGCTTCGCTGGGCGCTGGCTACCGCATTGCGGAGAACACCCGGGCGTACGGCCGGTATGAGTGGAACACGGGCCTGAGCAGTGTCGCAACGAGCGATGGTGTGACCAGCCAGAACGGAGTCAGCCCCTATGAGTCCAACGCCTTTGTATGGGGTTTGACGTCGGACTATGGCAATGGCGCTCGCTTGTTCAGTGAGTACCGCATGTACGACTCCTTCTCGGGCCGGCAGTTGCAGTGGGCCAATGGTCTGAGCCGCTCCTGGCGTGTGGGTGATGCGCTGTCCCTTCAGGCCGGCGGCGAGAAACTGTCGCTGCTTGACGGTAGTGGCGAGGAAGCGACCGCAGCCAATATCGGGGCGGAATGGCGACCTAGCGAACTGTGGTCAATTGCGGGTCGTATCGAGTGGCGCGGTACTGAGGGCAGGAACGTCTCGTCTGCTGCGCCCCAAAGTGAGGGTCAGCCACTGGCAGAACCCACGCTGCAGCCAGGAATGGACAGCTGGCTTTCAACTCTGGCCGTGGCGCGGAAGCTCAATCGCAACTGGACCGTACTGGCACGCAACTACTACCTGATGAACGACTACGACGGCCAGGATGCGAAGGCCTATGAAGACCGTGCACAGGTAGGCGTGGCCTACCGCGATACCGATACGAACCGTCTCAACGTGCTGGCCCGCGTTGACTACTGGACCCGGCGCGATGCCTACGCTTCGGACGTGTGGTCTCAGCTCGCCGGCAATGGCAGCGATCAGTTCAGTGATGGCTACGACAAGTACATCGCTTCGGTACACGCCGACTACCATCCTGCGCGCCCGTGGTGGCTGACAGGGCACTTTGCCGGCAAGCGCCAGACCGATTACTTCGACGGCCGCAAGGATGCCTACACCGCGTACCTGGCCAGCGTAAGGCTGACCTATGACGTATCAGAGCGCTGGGACGTAAGCGGCATGGCTTCAACCAAGTGGTCGCCCGGTGGTGCTCGGCAGAACGCCTTCGGTGCGGAGGTGGGTTACCTCATCAAGGACAACCTGTGGTTGTCAGCTGGCTACAACTGGCGCGGCTTCACAGACAGCGACCTGACCGGCGGCGAATACACCAATCAGGGCGTCTACCTGCGCCTGCGGTTCAAGTTCGACGAAACCTTGTTCTCGGGCAAGAACCCCGAGGTCAATCGCGCTCTGCCGCGTTGAATTCATTCATTCTGAGAAACGCGACATGACTCCAAACAAAATCACGCGGCTTTCCAGCGTCGTCCTGATCACGCTGTTGGCCGGACAGGTACTGGCGCAGAACACTGGCGACGCGCTGCGGCCGCAGCAGCAGCGCATCAGTCACGAGGCGATCCATGCCGACCACAATGCCTTTGTCAAAGCGCAAGGGCGCATCAAGACACTGAATGATCAAGGCATTGAAGTGGACAGCTACCATCTGTCCAAGGCGCAATGCTGGCTGGACACCAGTTTTCACGAGTACACACGCAATGACCGTGGCGGCTACCCGCGAGCGGCCCTGGCCGAGTCGCTGAAGATCGTCGGCGCTCTGGAAGCGGGCAAGGACCCGGGCTGGGAGACACCCTTGGTCAACCAGGCCGAGAAGTTGCGCCCCGATCTGTGGGCGCGCTACGAAGCGCTGCGCCAGAGTGCGGGATTCCACTGTGCCGCGCAGGCCACTGCATGTGGCGAAGTCGAGCTGGTTCATGCGGGCAATGAGATACACGACGGCGGTTGGCGTCATGCCAAACCATACATCCAGATCGCCGAGGATTTGATCAGCCAGGCGGAACAGATGGCTGCCGAGTGCGGCCAGCCCAAACCCGCTGCCACCACTGAAGCCTTCGATATCGCTGCAGACGCGCTGTTTGCGTTTGATAGAAGCGACATCGCCGGCATGAAGCCCGAAGGCAAGTCCAGACTGGATGAACTGGCCGCGCGCCTGCGCGATATCTACACCAACTTGGATCACATCACCCTGGTCGGCCATGCCGATCGTCTGGGCAATGCCGCCCACAATCAGGAGCTTTCCGAACGTCGCGCCTGGACGGTGAAGGCCTACTTGCTGGACCAGGGCGTTACGGGGCCGATTCAGGCCAGCGGCATGGGTGAAAGCCAGCCTAGTGGAATGACCGCGCACTGCGTGGGTGAGCGCGCGACGCCTGCGCTGATGCAGTGCCTGCAACCGGATCGCCGCGTCGCAGTACAGATCGTCGGAATCAAGGCTACGCCTTAGCCTGAAAGGATGCTGGCAATGCCGACCGCGATATCGATGACATCACTATCTACAAGCTTTGGGATTAGTTTCATGCACAAGATGAAGAAGGCAGCAGGTTGCCACGACGATGGCGATGGCTGGCGCGCGGATCGCTTGCGCGACGATATGCCAGGCGGATCGGGCCAATGCGCGAAGATGCAAGCCAGCAAGCGTGGACGCTGGGCCCTATGGATGCTCGGAGCGCTGCTCTCGATAGTTTCGCTCAGCGTGTTCGCTGCACCGCTTCCGCTTGGGGCATGCCCGGCAGAACCGCTGCTCTATCGGGATGGCGAACTGCACAGCATGAATCTGTTGACGGGTGCGACGAACCCCATTGGCCGACTCACCAGCGCCCAGGAGTTCAACGCTATCGGTTTCCGCAAACAGGACGGTTACGTCTACATGTGGGCGGTGACGCTGAACGGTGGTGGGACCAAGAACAGAAGGCTGGTTCGTGTCGGCCAGGGTGCGGTTTCCGACCTTCCGTTCGCGACAGCACCCACCGGCTGGCCGAAGGAACCCAACGGCGATTCGATGAGCACCGTCGTTGCGGATATAGCGCCAGATGGCCTGTATGTTGCGCTTCCGTTCAACCTCAATACCCTCTACTTCGTCGACGTCGTCACCAACAGGGTGGACCACTCCGTGCCGCTGAAGGGCGTGAGTGAAACGCTGATGGTGCGCGACTTTGCATTCAGTCCAACCGACGGAATGCTATATGCCGTCAACGGCGGCACGGGCCACCCCTGGCGGATCAATCCGGTGACGGGCCAGGTGACGGTGCTTACCGGTATCTCCCTGCCGGTTGGAACGAGCAACGTCGGCGCCGTCTTCTTCGATGGTGCGGGCACGATGTACGCTTACGACAACAGCGGCATCATCTATCGCGTTTTCAATGTTGATGGCTCGGGTACGTTGGCCTATGACGTACTTACATCGAATGCTGCAAAGACCAATAACGTCGATGGTGCAGCATGCCCAAATCTGGCCCCGGTCGGACCTCCTGCCATCAAGGTCAGCAAGACCACCATTGGCGGGGTAGGTGGGCCGTTCACCTTCGACCTGACGGGAACCACTACCGTTGGCGCTTCGGTCAGCACGGTCACGGCAGGCGTGCCGGTGATGCTGGATGCGGATTCAAAAACCCCGGGTACGCAACTTTTCAAGGCGGTAGCCATCGGCGAGCCGATCACCATCACCGAGGGCACCATGCCGAAGGGTTGGTCCTTGGCCAGCGCAGTCTGCACAAGCGATGGTGTCGTTGTGGGAACGTTCGATAACGACGTGTATTCCATCCCCGGCGCCGACGCGAAGGCCGGCGGGCTGATCGAGTGCGACTTCGTGAACACCCCAACGTCACTGATTACGGTGGCAAAGACAGGTGCCCAGCCAACGGACAACGGCAACGGTACCTATGATGTCGTTTACACAGTGACCGCGACCAACAGCGGTACGATAGCTGGAACGTTCACCGCGACCGATACCGTAACAGTGTCTGGTGCAGTAACCAGCGTGGTTGTTGTGAATGGTCCCGTGCGCAGCGGCGGTACGGACACCACCAATACCGGAACGTTGGGCACGCTGACGGCATCCGGCGGAGCGATTGTTACCAATGAACCCATCGGCGCCGGCGCGACCGATATCTACACCTACACCGTTCGATATACGCTGTCGGGCGGCTTGGTCGATGCAATCTGTCCGGCGACGGGTAGCACCGCCATCGCCAACACGGTAACGCTGGACAATGGCAGCACCGCAAGGGAGTGCAAGGATCTTCCGAGCATCTCCGTATCGAAGTCGCTGACACAGATCAATGGTGCTGCGGTGGCGCCCGGAGCGACGACCAGCGCGGGCGACACCCTGACTTACACGATCACAGTCAACAACGCCGGCACCGCAGCGGCGACCAACCACGCGTTCTACGAGTCGATCCCGGCTTATACGCTGTTCCAGTCGGCAACTGGAGCGGCGGTAAGTCAGTGTGCACCAAACGATGCTGGCCGCAGAAGTTGCACGCTGAGCGTGCCCAGTGTCCCCGCCAAGAGCTCGGCAACGGTGACGCTGACAGTGAAAGTGGCCGATGAACTTCCCAACGGTCTGACTGCGCTCTACAACCTGGTAACCGACAGTGCATGTGCGGCTGGTGATGCAACGTGTGCACCGCCGCCTGCCTGCGACCCTGCTACTGACGCGAACCAATGCAGACTCCCGCCGCCGAACTGCGATGCGGCGGCAGACCCCATGCACTGCAACAAGACCCCTGTAGCAATCCTGACGACGGCGAAGACATCGATCCCAGCCAACGGTGCATCGGTGAGCGTGGGCGACACCATCACCTATACATTGACGGTGACCGTGGCAGGCGATTCCAGCGCCAGAACACCGGTGGCTGCGGAACTGGTGGACACGATGACCGGACTGACGCTGGAGCCCGGTTCCATCGTTGTCCCGCCCAACGGCACCTGCGATACCAGCGCGGGCCTGACGTGCACGCTGGCAAGCGGCGCCGGCGTTGGTACCTACGAGTTCAAGTACCAAGCGAAGGTAAACGCGGGGGTGACGTCTGTGAGAAACGCGGTGGTGGGCGGCGGTTGCGCAACCGGCGATCCGGATTGCACCACCGAGAACCCGATTCCAGCGGTGACAGTGAAGAAGACATCGGATATTGGCACCGGCACAGCGGTAAGGCGCGGTGACGTGATTGCTTACACGCTTGCGGTCAACGTGACCGACGCGCAGACGGTGACCCCGGTGGTGTTGAGCGACACGCTGGGCGCTGGACTGACGCTTACCGGCCCGCTGCCTGCTGGCTGCACGGCAACGGCCAACGGCCTGAGCTGCACCCTGGCGACCGGCACCGCGATCGGCCAGTACACGTTCCAGTACCGGGCGACAGTGGCGAACGATGCGACGATAAAGGTCGTCAACACGGTGACGCCGAGTGGTGCAAGCTGCCCGGTGGCGGAGGACTGCACCACCGAGAACCCGATTCCCGCGGTGACAGTGAAGAAGACATCGGATGTTGGCACCGGCGCGGCTGTGAAGCGCGGTGACGTGATTGCTTACACGCTGACGGTCAACGTGACCGACGCGCAGACGGTGACCCCGGTGGTGTTAGGCGACACGCTGGGCGCTGGACTGACGCTGACCGGTCCGCTGCCAGCCGGCTGCACGGCAACGGCCAGCGGCCTGAGCTGCACCCTGGCGACCGGCACCGCGATTGGCCAGTACACGTTCCAGTACCGGGCGACAGTGGCCAACGATGCGACGGTAAAGGTCGTCAACACGGTGATGCCGAGTGGTGCGAGCTGCCCGGTGGCGGCGGACTGCACGACCGATAACCCGATGGCGAACGTAATGGTTGCCAAGTCGCTGACACAGATTGACGGTGTGAATGTGGCCGCCGATGCACAGGTGAAGGCGGGTGACGAGCTGACCTACACCATCACTGTCACAAACTCCGGTGCCGCAGCGGCGAACAATCACCAGTTCTACGAATCCATCCCCGCCTACACGACGTTCCAGTCTGCGACCGGCGCCAGCGTGGTGGGCTGCAACCCGGGCGATAGCGGTCGCCGTACCTGCACGCTGACCGTGGCAAACGTCCCAGCCAATGGCAACGCGATGGTGATGGTCAGGTTGAAGGTTGCCGATGTGGTCCCGCTCGGCCTGACAACGCTGTACAACGTGGTCACCGACAATGTATGTGCCGCCAATGATGCTGCATGTACACCGCCACCGGCGTGCGATCCGGCGACGGATACGAACCGGTGCGTATCGCCGCCACTGGGTTGCAATCCCGTGACCGACCCGCAGCACTGTGTCCCTTCGAAGACCTTGCACCCTGAGCTGACCGTGACCAAGTCGATGGTCGGCCAACCGACCGTGGTGGCGGGCGCCCTGGACCAATTCGATCTTGTCTACGCGATCAAGGTGGAGAATACGGGCAATGCGCCCGGCGTATACGAACTGCGCGATACCTTCGGCTTCGACCAGAGCGTGAAGGTCGAATCGGTGGCGCTCGTGACGCATGAGGGACCGGACCCCTTGTTCAGCACCATCAATGCCGGTTTCAACGGCGTCGGCGACACGCTGGTGACGCAAAGCGAGACGATTGCAGCCAACAGTAGTGAGATCTACACGGTGAAGCTGCGCGTCAGCATCGGTATGCAGCAGGGCGGTAGCAGCAATGCCACATGCGACGCCGGTGCGGGTGCCGGCCATGGCCTGTTCAACGAGGCAGTGGTGCAGTATGACGGCAAACGTACGGCCAAGGATGACGCGTGCGGTGACACGCCGCAGCCTCGGGTCGTGGGCGATCTTGTAATCGAAAAGGTCGGATCTGTGCGTGAGGCAGAGCTGGGTGACATGGTGACCTACACGTTGCGCGTGAAGGCCAATGGAAACTATGCCGTTGACCAACCAGTAGTAGTGGACAGTCTGCCGCGGGGCTTTCGTCTGATCGACGGAACAGTGCGCGTACGCACCGGCACGTTGGTGGAACTCACGGGTGCGCCGGGCCCGGTACTACGGATGACGTTGGGTCGAATCGAGCCGGCACAGGAGATCACAATCAGTTATCGCGTGCGTCTGGGCGTGGGGTCGCAGGAAGGCAGCGGCATCAATCGTGCTCTGGTGACGTGCCCAGCCTATGGCGACCGCGGCGCGGGACAGTGCTCGAACGAGGCAACGTGGAAGGTAGAGGTGCGGGGCGGCGTCTTCTCGGAAATGGGCGGGGTGATAGGTAAAGTTTTCGTGGACTGCAACCTCAACTCGGTACAGGACAAGGAAGAGCTGGGTATCCCGGGGGTGCGCCTGTACTTCGACAATGGCACGTTCCTGGTGAGCGATGTGGAAGGGAAGTACAGCTTCTTCGGACTGACACCGCAAACGCATATGCTGAAAGTCGATGCCCGGACCTTGCCGATGGGTAGCCGACTGATGACCAGCAGTAGCCGAAATGCTGGCGACGCCAATAGCCTTTTCATTGACATCAAAGCTGGCGAGATGCAGCGTGCCGATTTCATTGAAGGCTCGTGCAGCAACCGTGTATTGGAGCAGGTGAAGGCGCGGCGTGCGAGCGGCGAGGTGCGCAGCATCGAGACCGAGACGGGCCAGCCGGGGCTGCGCTTCGAGAGCAAGCCGCTAACCGCTCCACAGCAGGCCACTGACTCAGCGAACCAAACGATTGAAATGTCGCGCTATGGAAAGGGTGGAATGCGTAGTGATGGAAACTGAGCGGGAAAGGTGAGCGAACGCATGGTGCTCGCCTGCGCGTTAAGTGCTGAATTGCTGGGTCGGACGTATGCAACGACCCAGCAGTTTCTGCTCGGTTTGCACAGGTGATGCTGCGAGGCGAAGTAGGTTTTTCGTACTTTTGAATGGCACAGCCTGGGCGAGGCGCACGCCGCGTAAGGCGAGACCATCAAGGCGGCGGCCAATGCCATGTCGCGACGTGTTGCACAGCGAACCAGGAATTGATGATGTCTGTCGGGATGATAAGTTCCGGCGAACCGCCCCAAAATCAATGGTTCGCCGAGCCCCTGACCGCATACCCGGAGTGACGGTTTGGGTTGCCATAAGTGGCAGAAGGGACTGGCGTTGCCAACCTCCACTTTTGGCTAAGGTCGAGTAGGGGATTAGGAACATTTAACCCGGCGGGCACACCCAATGCGGGCAATGGTCCAAACGCAGCTCCAAACGTGTAGCTACCGAAGCGCGGAATCAAACAGCGACCTGGCCTGCTGGATCGCTGCCTGATGCGTAGCCGGCTTATCGGTCTTCACCTCGCACAGCTTTCCTACCCGCTCACGGCCCAGCTCCGTGCAGTCCGCAAGGAAGTCGTAGTGACCTACCAAGGGGAGTACCTGAAGTCGCGCGTCGTCATTCGCCTCGGCAATAACCTTGCTGTTGCTGGCCGGTGCGGCAATGGTATCGGCCTCACCCACAACCACCGACAGCGGAACCTCCAACTGTGCGAGCTCACCCGGTTCGAACGCCTGAACAATTGCCGGTGCCATCAGGAACACAGCGCGAACGTTGGGAATGCGGCGATCCTCCGCCGACCTGGCTACCCAAGGTGCCAGCTCCGGCGTAGCGGCCGCCGCCATCCGTCGCTCAAGGGTAATTTCCGGATTCTCGGCCTGCGGCATGCATACCCCATCCTTCGGCGATGCCTTGCAGAAAGCGGCCAACCGGGACATGTCCGGCCGCGCGCCGGCAGCCACCAACGCCGTGAAGCCGCCGGCCGAATACCCCACCAGCCCCAGCCGGCCCGCATCGACATGCGGAGCCAGCACAGGGTTGGTCTGCACCGCAGCCAATGCCACAGCGAGGTCATCGGCCCGGTTCCACACCAGAATGCTTCCGGCCTCGGTCATCGCGTCCACACCGTTATTGCCGGGGTGGTCCACCGCGACCACTACATACCCCGAGTGCGCCAGGGCTGTGCCGAACCAGCCCATCATTCGGGCGCTACCGCCGTTGCCGTGTGACAGCAACAGTATTGGCCAGAGGCCCGGCGCAACGGGGGCATCGACGGCAGAAGATCCCGCCACGAACAGCGGCGCACCCGGCGGCCCGATCGCCAGCGGCTGCTGTTGTACACCTGGCTGCGCCGGATACCACACGGTATACCGCACGTGGTCGCTGTGCCCGGCATCGCGGATTGCTGCGCTGGGCGCGTGCGCCACGCCACGGGTTTCGCCAACAGCGGGGTAGGGCGCAGCCGCGCACGCCAACGGCGCGAACAGACAGGTCAGCAGGATGAATGTGTAGGGCACTACTCGCACGGATGGGTCTCCTTGGATCAACTCAGGTCGGACAGCGGCAGCCAGATTTCCACGCCGCCGTTTCCGGTGCGGTCGTCGAAGCGGGCGTCATAGCGTTCGAAGTCGGGGGCGTCAGCGAGGCTGAGGCCGGAGCGGGGCAGGTAGTCGTTCAATAGCCAGTACCAGGTGGAGCGGATGGTCGAGATGTGGCCCGCATGCCACGCCATCAAATAGTCCCCGGCCGGAATGGAAACGGCATGCCACGCCGAAGGCACAGCGGCGGTGGAACCGATCTCCATACCGGCGATGTAGTCGAAGGCACCCTCGCCATCGCGGTTGCAGCAGACCCCGAAGGCGATGTCCTTGCCAAGCTCCCGGGTCAGCGCCAACTGCTGCCATTGCGAGGGAATGGACGCCACCGTAGCGGCGGTGTGGCGGACGCGGATGCCCGCCACACGCAGCGGGCCCTGCCGGCGACGTACCGGCTCCACCTCGCAGCGAAGGGATGGGGCGTCGAGCTTGATGGCCTCCAACAGCGCGAGGCTGTGCAGACCCTTCCGGCGAACCTGTTCCGGAGGTAGCTTGAACTGCTCGGTGAAGGCGTGGGTAAAGGCTGCATGCGAGGCATAGCCTGCGGCCAGAGCGACATTCAGGATGGGCTCGCTGCCTGCAGCCAGAGTCCGTGCCGCCTGGGTCAGTCGACGCACACGAAGGTAGCGCGCCATCGAGGTCCCGGTACTGACCTGGAACAAGCGGGAGAGGTGGAACGGCGAGAGTTCGACCGCCTCGGCGATCTGGGCCAACGAGGGGTTCTCGGCAAAGTGGCTTTCGATGTACCACAAGGCCTTGCGTGCCGCTCCCATGACGCCTGTTCCGTACCAGTGACTTGGTGGGAGCGTAACGCAGCGCGGGGCAGGGCGTTTGCGGAATCTTGCTGTTGGTGCGCGGTGTGGGTGAGCAGCGCGAATCGAGGTCAGCGAGGCGCTGCGCCTTCCTTTGGCTGTCGGCGGCGACGGCTGGATGCCAGGTAGTGTGGCTCAATCAATGCAAGGGGCGTCTGCGCAAGTGATAAGGGACGTTTATCGGAGGTAGGGCGCATGTCCGCTTCTGGGCGGAAGCAGTCGTCAGTGATTCCAGCCGCTGCTGCTGTCCGTTAGGCCACGGACTGAGCTGGCGCTGTGTCGCCAGGGTACGCAGGCTTATAAACGAACTAGGTAGGAGTAGACACAGAGGAACCACCTTGTGTCACGGTTTAGGTTCTGTTCGCTTGGGAGCAGCTGCACCATCTGTTGTTGCGCGGTGGGGCATACGGCCATTAGTCGTAGCCTTATTAACAGGAGGCTTCCACCGGAATGGTGTGTTGCCGAGCACTTCAACTTTTCCTCCCGATGTTTGAAATTCTGCAACATCTTTGGCGATGCGGTCGTGACTTAGATCATTGGTATGGACCTTCGGGGCGTAGACCGAATCCGATTTTGTAGCTGGGTATTGGCCTTTAGTGCGCTTTGTTGCCGTCATGACTTGTTTCTCCTATGAGCTTCATTGCGATGAGGCGAGCACTCTGCTTGGCATGTTCGTCGCGTTCGGCGCGGCAGTAGGGGCCGCCCATGGCAAAGGATCTGCAGACGATAGGTCTGCTGGCATAAATGCGACACTTCATCTTTTTCCCATCTAGTGCTGCGCACCACCCATCTTGGTCCTTGGCCATGACATGCAAACCTCCGACCTGATGGGTTGTTAGATGGGCAGGCACTGAATCTTCTTTACTCAAAATCACTGTGAGTCTGCAGCACAGTGAATCACAAGTAGTGCAGGCGATCTTAGCGTTGCCTTCGCGCTCAGCATGGTTCATGTCGTAGCAATCATCATGTTGCGCGAGTAGTGCAATAGCTGACCACGATATGGGTCCGGGTCGGAGTCATGCATTCGACATCTTGTCGATTTGAGGACGAAGCTTTGCTTGACCAACATCCGGCTGAATTCTTCGCTGCTACTCAAGCCCGGATCTGTTATCACGACCTCGGCTCTAGGTTTGGCATGGTGTAGCACGACATCCGCTATGAACTCGGCTTGTGATCGATCATGTAGAACGTCACTGGCTATGATCAAGTCAAAGGCGCCCAGCGCGCTTGGGTCCCGCCCGTGACGAAGTTGATGGAATTGTACGGGTGGCAATCCGTTCAGGGCAGCGTTGTGAGCTAGAAAAGGTTCGGCCAATGGATGCTCGTCGCAGGCAATTACCTCGACGCCGTGCCGCATCAGCACAATGCTAGCGAGCCCAATTCCACAAGAAAGCTGAAGTACTCGCTTGCCCGAAATTTCGAAGCGGCACATGGCCTGGGCAAGTAATTGACCCGATGGCCACAGCTGACCGAACAAGCCCCATTGCGCCGAGGAAATATGAAGACGCTTCCTGTGCCCCTCCAAGTCGCTGACCTGCTGCTTATCGCTGAGGATGCGTAGCAAGTAGGAGTCGCCACCGATGGTGACTTTCACGTTGCGTGTCTTAAAGCCGGGCATTGCGCACTCCCGTCGAGCGACCACCCATGGATCTGGGCAGGTAACGCATGAGAAGGAGCGATATGCGCAACTGTCGAAACAGCTGCAACGAGCGCGAAGCAGGCTAGGCCTGTGATTTGATGCTAGCACGTCTCAGGACTGATCCGCTTTGGCCCCACGTGTGGCAAGCCGAATCAGCACCCGTGTGCGGGAGATGGCTCATTGTTCTTCGTAGCGATCACCCAGCTGCGGCATGAATGATGTGGGTAGTTCGGGTACGCAAAGGCCGCGGCTGCCTCAAGCGAGATGAAGCAAGTTGAGAGATACGCCTATGTCCCACTTTTTTTGGCGAAAAAGAGCTTTGGCTGCTGAATACGCTTCAGCAGCCCATGAATGCAGTGAATTCTGCCTTCGAACCAGATTGATAGCTCAATGCCGATAGTTGCTTCTCAGCAACTCGAGCTGCTCAGTGGCTGCCAGCATGCTTTTGATCCTATCCAGCACTGCTTCAATGCCATTTCGGCACCCAGCTTCATTGGGTAGCCCTACTATCGAGCGCAGTGCCTTCTTTGAGAGGATTTCCAGAGAGCGCAAGGTGTCCAGCCGTTTGGAATAGTTCCAAGAATGGGTAGACGCCATCATATCGGCCGCGAAATCATCTAAGTCGGCCCGTGCATCGTCATGGTTCATAGCTGATCCGTGCGCGAAGTGCGCGTTTGAGCAACCACCATAGGCCCATTCTAACGTTCGTGTATGGCGAAGTTGGGTAGCGCCAGGCAGTGAGGTTGCCCATAGGCGACCGGAATGAGGCTACCTGGTAATCAAAGTGGCCGTTGGCGTGGTCTCCGCGTTGGTTCCCAGCTTTTCGTACTTGAGCGGCCTCCCCGTTTCACAGTGGACGTTCCGTTCAGAGTCAAGTGTTGATGCGATCAAACTCCGATGCCGATGCCGATGCCGATGCCGATGCCGATGCCGCGATTGTGATCGTGACGAGAGAAACGTCAGCTGGCCGACGCGTAGAAATGGACGCTTAAGGCTCCACAGTCTGCGGCTGCGGCTCAAGCGGTGCCATACGGGGCAGGGGTGCAGGCAGGGGCTATCGATGCACGGCCTGTTGCTCTCGGCGGCTCTGGGTCGGTTTTGCAGCACACGCCAGGACAGCGGGCGGATCAGTTCCCGCGGAATCCGGCCCAAACCATCGGTGGCTACACGGCGCCGACAAGCACGCTTTGAATCAACATGGTTCGTTCGGGACGTCTTTCCAGCCGCCTTCGGTGCGCTCCAATCGCTTTCCTTGCATGCAGCGCTGTCCTGGACGAAGTGCTCGCCGCTCCATTTCAATACGGCGTTCTTCTGCTGCGCGCGCTTCGAAACCGAACGGGTCCGGATCATTTGCTGTGCGCAGGAACTCATCTATTGCAGCCTTACGCGCTTGATCTTCTTGTTCTGCGACAACTGCGGCACCTATGCCAACTAGCGAGCACGTGGCTATTAGGCAGATCGACATGCCTACAAAAACTCCGATTGCGATTTTCCAAATGAGGCCGTTGCCGGAATCGCTTTTCCGCTGCCGAGCTGGCTCACGGAATCGAATTTCGTCCATGTCGGGTTTGCTGAAAGTCGGCTCTTTTCGTTCCATGATTTACCCCTTGTCGCGTCCGCTGCGATTGTAGCTGGGGTGTAGGGGCAAGGCCCCTACGAATGCGCCCTTATCCAGCGCGGGTTCCGAAGTGGCATTCCCGCCATTCGCCCAGGTCTACGACAACCACCTTGACCATCGACTGCGGACGGGCTTTTCGCGCAGCGTTACTTTTACGTGTCGCGTCACGTAAATCAAAGGCATCGGCGCGCCAGAGCAGGCCACGCAGCCGGCGCTCTGGGATTCTTTCGACCGACGGTGCCACCGGGTCACGGCCAGCCAGTCGCCATCCAGCCCAAGGGCCGTGAAGCTCGACGTGGTTTTCGATGACGTGCCGGTGATGGGCAGATGCACACGCATTCGGGCATTGTTCGCCGGGCAGCCAGCATGGCGGCCTGCGGTCAATGTTGTAGCTGTCACTCATGCCTCAATTTCCCCTGATCCTTAGGAGGTGTTCATCGCATAGGATCGGATGGCGGACAAGTACTTGAAATCGTTAACTTCAACGCCGCTTAGCAATCTCAATTCTGCCAGAGCACTCGCAGACAGTATGGCTCTACTGGCAACAGAAGCAGACTTTTCTACCAGAATCACAACCATTGCAGAAATTATCATCGAATAAGGAACATCTGATTCATTTGGCAGGTGGATCTCCAAGCCAAAGCAACACCAACCGACTGACCTTCTTTCGTCTGCGTACCATCACTACGGGCTTCCATGCCACCGCTTTGGGTCTGATAACGGGCTCCTCTATTTTGGCTAGAGCATGATGAGCCGCAGTAGCGTAGCCTCGGTACAGGACTCGCTCGTATGCTCTGACATATCCGTCAGTACGCCGCTTATCGCGCACGTGATGAGCAATTGACAGGCATATTTGTTGAAGTATGGTCTGCACAGGCCTTGAAAGAATACGTCCATCAAAGAAGAGCTTTTCCTGAACGTAGTACGCTGTCAGCAGAATGACAGAGGCACGTGGCTGCCATTCCTCGTACTCGGATGCTCCATCGATACCTAGGCAGATGCGTTCTCTTTCAGAGAAACTATTCGGCGAAAATTTGGTGGCGACGCAGCTGGAAACATGCCTCATAGGAAGCTCAAAAGAAACCGGCAGTTCTAGAAAAAGATCCCGCGACCTCCCAGTGTCATTTGCGATTCGTAGCAAGTTGTTTTGTTCTGACTCGCAAGGCAGGTCTGGCTCATGCCTGACGATCGAAACCCTACTCAAGTTCGAATCTTTCGGTGTGCCGTGCCTGGACCAAGCAAGCTTGTTCTTGAAAACCAGCGGGATTGTGTCTTCCCAGAGATCAGAATCCTGTTCCAATCCGAATAGGTCGCGTCTATCACGGCTTTCCTGCGCCCATCTCAAGTATCGCTTTAGGCTTTTGATTCTAGCCTCTATCAGAGTCTTTGGTTCATGAACTAATTGCATGGCATCAACGAGGTCCGAGCCGCAAGCGCAAACAAGAGCTGATAAGTCGCGACTAATGCTCTTACATAGAGGGCTGGCACAGACAGGACATTGGGAAATCAGCGGCAGATCGTGCCAAGGGCAGCGATTCGTCCACGGCATTTGGAACAACATAGAGTGATAACCCGTTTTTAGACACTCTGGGCAAGCTGTTAGGGAGGCCCGCGAGTATGTGAGGCCATCACCAAATGCTTGCCATTGCCCCAGGTCCCATAGCGGGAAAAGTGGATATGCGGATGGTGCGGCCTTCAGAATGGATTCTTTAAGTTTCTGTGAGCGACAAAGGCGCTTACTCCAGTCTTCTCCATATGTTAATCGCAGTCCCATAGTGGCAAATGCATCTGAAGGAAGTAGACAGTTTATTCGAAGGCTCTGGACGACAAATCCAAAGGGAGATATGCCGAATATTTCGTCGATGTTGCGATGAGCAACTGGCGCTAACGCGCTCGCGTTATTGATCATCGCTGAATATCACTTCGCCCGATTCTCCGTTATATGCTGCAAGATCGGAGAAGCGGATCGCTTGGGTGATGTGATCGTTCGTGAGCTCGGTAAAACCTATCGAGCAAATAACACGAGTAGCAAGAAAGTACGCAATCAGACTGGTTGCCTTCATGGGCCACTCATCATGGAGCAATCGGCCGGCTGCTACCTTGAGGATACGCCCCTGTTCCCAAATCTGCTCACTTGAGTTGCACAGGCGAAATCCGTTCTCATACAAGCTAGGGCAAAGGTGCCTGGGTAGCGAGACGTCTGCTCCGGACTCCATATACACTTGGTCCTCGAATCTCTGTAGGAATATGTAAAGATCTTCCGGGCCACGGATCCCATGCATGCGGTGGTATCGCGTGAGATAGCGGCTTCTAACCTGAGGTGGCACGATCAGTCTATTTATTTTCTCAGTTCTTCCCGAAGTGTGATTGTCTTGGAAGAGGAAAACTGCGAAAAGGCGTATGCCTCGACTGTAGAGTGCTTTGTCGATTGTCACGATGTGCTGATATGCATCGGCATCAAGCAAGTTGGCGTCATCAAATATCGCAAGAAAGAGATTGGAGTCGGCTGCTTGTAGTTGCAAATGGATTGTATTCGCTATTCTCTCGAGCTTCGCGTCAGCCCCTTGTCTTGCGACGCTTCGGATACCAATTTGATTGAGAAACCAATCGAATATTGCGGATTCACCGCCTCCGATTGTCCGAACATCGAGCTGTTTAGCTAGATATTTTGTACGAATCCAAGCATGGAAGGCGCAGATAAATTCGGCAAGGGTGCTCTTGCCGAATCGCGTGAGCGAATGGAACCCACAACCATGATAGTCCGCCTCGATAGCTGATGATATTTGTGTGAGCTGATCCTCCATCCCCGCCGTAGGCACAATGGGACGGCCCCTTTTGTCGAAGAATGTGGTCATTTTGAACCACCTTCTTTTTCAAGACTCACGCGCCCGGTAAGCGGCACGTAGATTTCCGATATACCCTTAGATGGGCGTATAGATTGGGAGTCGGGCTTGGCATCTTCTACTTCCGCCCTCAAGGCATGCGAAGAATCAAGTGCAGCGTCGAGCGCTGCTCCATGCTGCGCGGTTAAAGTTGCAGCGTTCTTATGCGCAGCAAATTGCTCTTGCAAATACTGCTTGTACGCGCTTATCGCACAAGGGGCGCCCTCAATTTCGAACTTTCCTTTGTAAGAATTTCCGTGGATTATTTTGCGCAATGCAAGACTGTGCGAAGTCTGCCCCCACGGTCGAAGGGCTCGGAGTACAACAAATAACTCACCATCATCGTTGTATAAATTGAGAAATCTACCGTCCAAAATATCAATTGTGGCTGAGAACTTCTTTCCAACAAGGTCCCATCTGTTTTTTAATGAGACCGAGCGATAACGCGCGTTTGAGTAGCGCGCGTATGGCTGTCTCCTTTTTCCCTTTGAACCTGATATTCTGGCAGAGCACTGGAGGGTGGACATAGCACCGGCGCGCGCTTCATTATCTCGTGTGGCGAATACCCAGCCCCCCGTCCCGACAAAAGTCTGCAGGACTTGTAGAGGTGAGCGGCCTTGGAAGGCCTGCAGTCCAGTTACATTGGAGCCACTAATAGTCACATCCATTAGATCTTCGAGCGCTGTTGTTTCGATCGGAAAATTTTTAGGGTCGTCCTTGTTTGTCCGTACTGCCTTATCGCTATTCTTGCCGGCAGGGCGATATGCGCCTGGAAGATGCCGAATCGCTGCTTCTTCAATTTTCTTGTTCCATGCCTCTAAATGTCCACGAGCCTCAGGGACGTGAGCTCTCCCTAGATTTACAACACCAAGCATTTCACTAGCCATTCTTTGCCGATTGACTTCTAGCCGGTGAGCCATCGCGTTATCCACACTGGTGATCGCGGGCAGCGCCACTATGCCGATGGCCGGCGCGGTTCCTATGCCGCTACCGGGAACGTACGACATCGTTGGTACAACGAGGTCGCGCGGCATCCAATGCCTTAAACTCTTGGTGCAGGCCTCATTGAAATCGGTTCCGTTGTAGTTCAATCCAAAAGATAGCTTCCAACTTGAACACAAGCGTAGCAGCGCAAAATAGCCAACTAGCAACCAAGTCCGGATGATTTTTTGTAGATAGGGGTGGCCATCACCGTCTTCACCCGCGACATAAAATGGGCAGTCCAGGGAGTGTCCGTCGTATTGCACCCAATCTCCCAACTGCAAGGCGAAGACTTCTGACAATTGCCCGGCGGCGTTGGCGTCCTCAATTTCAAAATTCTCATCGACGTATGGCTGCCCCTCCCTCTGCTTACGAATGAATTCCATAATGCTGCGACGAGCAAAATTATCGTTGTTCGCTGGATAGCGATCCTTAGGGACGTTCTTTTTAATCCACTTGCGTAGAGTTGCAAAGAAATCGTTGAAACGTGAACTAGGAGAGTTTCGCCCGGATAGGGGTCCTGTATAATCGGTCAGTAGTTTTACAAACTCTGGCGCTTTTTTTAGAAATGCATTGAAGGCGCCAGGGCCAGCGAGCTTCGGAAACTCATCTGCGATTGAACTGCTGCTTATTCTCACTCGATACGGTATGCATGCACGCCAACCCCAGGGCCGGCCATCCGACGCTAGTGATCTGGCATTCCCAATTGTTTTAGTGAGGGTTTTGACGTTAACCACGTAACGTTTGGCAGCGGATGTCACTGATGATCCTGCTGCCACGGCACGCATTGCATCTTTTCGCGCCAAAAATACCTTTTGTTGATCAAGTGTCAGTCTGGTGGGCGTAAACTGATCCCATTGCCCAATCTCGTAAAGGCTGAGCTCATTCATTGACGGCCTCTGTCAAAGACAAGCTAGAAGAGATTCTTAGGCGCTCGTTGAAGTTTAATGCTGAGGATGCCACGATGGATCAGTAGGCAGGTCGCGCTTCGAGCATCACGCCAGTCAAAAGGGCCGCACAAGCTTCTTTCTATAGCATGGAAAGAACTGATGGGATATGCTCGCATGTGAGCTAGAACTGCGTCGATGAGAACCTCAAGACCATTGAGGACACCTGCTGCTTGGACATAAGGCAATAGTTCCAAGCGTGTGGCGTTGGCCACCTTGGCCTGGATCAACGACTGAGGTTTCCGTACGTAGAGTTCCACTCCGACATTGCGGGCAGCGTCTAGAAGCTTATCGCAGAAGCGTTCTTCTGCACGCACAGCTTGAATACTGGGCTTGGTTTGGCGGCGAAATACTACGAAACTCTCTGATCCACCTCTTCGACTTATCCAAAAGCAAAGCTCAATTTCGCGATTCTCCACCGAGAGTGTTCTCGGCCTTTCGACGTAGCTAATAACGTCAGAATCGAACTCGTACTCCAGGCCGATGGCTAGCCTGCAAGGTTCAACCAGAGAAACAATTCGCTTCTTGTTCTTCGGGGATAGGTAGTAATAAACGTCCAACTTTCGAGCTTCTTGGTTTGTCAGCTCGCGAGAGGTGAAGGGGGTGGTCGGACCAGCCGTGTTCAAGGGAACCTCTATTGCGGGTATTGGCGGTCTGATCATGACTTGCCCTCAGGTAGCGCAGATTTGCCAGATAGCCCGGGCCGCGTTCCTATGAGAGAGCTTTTGGTTGAGAAGACTGGGATGTCATCTATGGAAGCCGGGGGGGGAAGTGACCACTCAACAATCATATGTTCCGGCTCCAGGAACACGAGTAGCCGAACCAGCCTGCACTTGGCGACGTCATACACCGCAAAGCCTTCGTATCGAAGGGGGCCACTAGTCGGAGGATGCGATGTTTCGTCGTGAATGACTTCCACCCGGTGGACGTTCAAGCCAGGCAGGAAAGATGAGCGGGCTTCGGATCGGGAATAAACGAGATACCGGATTTCGACCTTTGACTGAACAGGGCTCATTGCACTACTCCAAGCAATTCTTTCCCGCACCCGTACTTCCGAAAAGGAAGGGGTGTACCTGTGGGCGAAAAGGGGGTAGATTCTGGCCAGAAGTAGCAGTCCGCATCACCCCGCGCCCGGTTGCCGCCGGGCGCTTTCTTTTCTTATGTTGGGTCTGGTCCAGCGTCTATAGAGTGCCTGGAGGAAGGTGGCACCGTTCCTTATTGCTCGTACCCAGAATGACCCTGATCCGGATGAGCCCAAATGCTTTGCATTGTCGACAATGATTCCAGCTCCTACTGTTACCGCACCTCATTTTTTATTTCAAGTCGATTCTTCGAGAGTAAAATGACATCACATCATGTGATTTGAAATCACATGATTCGAATGTCATGACTCAATCAATATAGGAGTTAAGCATGGCGAGCATTCGCCACATGCTCACTACATAGCGCCGTGCCGCAATGACATTGCTTGCAAGACTATCTAACGGCACTAGCTCGTACGGTCTATGTTGACTCGCCTACCACAACGAATGCGTGCAAAAAGTTTATTTGAAAACTTCAGCCCTTTCACCCGCGTACTAGAATCAACCGTGGCCCTCATCGCACTGTCTTCTCACCTGAGGAGGATGGTGGGGAGCATCTAGGATGTCGTACGAACCATCACCAAAGCGCACATAGACGCAGATCTATACTGCTCCGGGGGAGAGGCAGTCAGAGAATTTTGGTTGAACATGATGCAGACCTAGCTGCGTTTCTGGGGTCACGATAGGCGCGCGCGGCGTCATTTGATTACGTAGAAGGCGTGATGACCTATGGTCAGAACAAGCCATACGCAGGCTACTTTTCCGGACAGAACGGGCAATGGATCGACTGCTCTATCGGCAGAACAACAGCAGCTTGATCAGTGGGGAACGGTATGAAGACGATTCCCTGCGCATGATTAGGGGGCGTTATCAGGGGTAGGGTAGAGGTCCGGTTCTGGCCGATAACAGAGAGCGTAATCGGCCTTGCACAGGGGTTATTCAAGCGATTACCGCATCTGTGCGTGCCATGCCCTACCACTGCCAACGCATGCCCAGCTTTCCGTTCCATGATGATTCTTCGCCATCGAAGCTCCACGTGTAGTCAGCATCCGCGAAGAGATAGCCGAGGGCACTCACCTGCCAAGTGCCGCCGACGCCAACTTCACCCCAACTGTCGCCGAGGTCGGCGGTGAAAGGTACGTAGCCGCGTGCACTGGAAAATTCAGTGGTTGGCGAGCCGCTGAACTGGTGCCAGGCATTGGCGCGGATCCACCAACTTGTCGTTCGATCACCTGAGTCTGCCGCTCGCTGGCCGAGCCGGTTCAGCCGTATTCCCAATCTGCCAACGCTAGCGTCGTCATCCCTGTATCGTACCCGCGCTGTCGAGTCGACAAGGTCGTCCAGCGCGGTCTTCTGCCAGATGACCTGGGCTTGCGGCTCCATGCGCCAACCTGGCTTCGACATGTCGCCGATTCGTTCCGCGCCCAGCAACCAGGGCCAGCCCACTTCCACGGACGCCAACACGCCGGTCCCGTTGGTGAATATGTCCGGTAGCCGGGTGGATTTGGCTCGCATGTCATACCAGGTGTACTGCGCCACCGAGTCCACATAAGCGCCACGGGGCGAGAATGCTGTCCAGTACGCGCCGACGGTGTGCGCGTCAAACTCGTCAGTACCGGCATGGAAATGGTAGTCGAGCAGATTGTGCCGCACCCTCCCGCGCGCCTTGCCGTAGGCCAGGTAACCACCGGCATGCTGATGGCTGCCGTCCTCGCTGATGGAACGGTAGATGTCTACGCCCACTTGCAGCACATCAAACGCGTAGTCGAACCCAGGCCCTCTGCTTCCATAGATGCCCTGGTTGCCTCCGTCGCGTTCGCCGTCGTGGTGCAGCGCCCTGACCCACGCGCCGCCAATGCCAGCATCGGGTGAGGAGGCTCCGCGCTGGCTCAGCAAGTGCTCATCGCCCACCCGCTCATGCAGCGTGTCAACAACTGCGCGCGCGTAGATGGCCGCCATGGAGGGAAGGGCAGCAGCCAAGGACACTTCTTGCCGATATGCCGGCGGCACGGGGGGGGCGGGCGGTGGCAGCGGCGGATCCGGTGGTGGCACCGGTGGTGGCACCGGCGGCGGCGGAGGAGGCGGCGGTGACGGGCAGGGGGGCGACGACGCGCCCGCGGCCCCGCAGTCCAAGGTGGAGCGTAGGTACCAGTTTTCGGCCGAGCTGCCGTCAGCGCTGCCCCGACGCAGTCCATACTCGTATGGCCCGGCCACTACCGGTGTCGTGAGCGCGAACGCGGTGCCGCTGGTTAAGCCGCCATTGACCGCATCCACCACGAGAATGCCGTTGCCGACGGTGACGTCGCCCAGCCCACCTGCATTACGCGCCACGAGGATCGAGCTACCGGACGCGGCGCCACCGTCTATCACCAGCCGGTCGGACGATGACCCGTCACCGCCCAGAAGCGTGTTTATCTCCAGTGTGCCGCCGACGCCGGAGTAATCTCGCGTGGTCAGCGTGATGCCGGGCAGTGCGTCTGCACCGAAGATGATCCGCCCGGCATTGGCGACGCCAGCGACGGTCTGTGAAAAACCGTTGAGATTAAGCATCGCGGCAGCTGCGACGGTCACATCCGTGTTGGGGCTGAAGGTACCTGCCCCACCGGCCTGTAGTACCCCCGCATTGACGCGGGTATCCCCACTGTAGGAGTTGGCCGTGCTGCTCAGCAGGGTAGTGCCGTTGCCGATCTGGTCGACCCCACCGGTACCCGATATCGCGCCCGCGAATGTGCTCACGTTGGACCGGTTGAAGACAAGCAGCCCATTGTTGGTGATATCGCCCACAAGCGCGCCCGATGTGCCGCCATTGCCGAGCTGCAACGTGCCGGCCGAGATCGTGGTGCCCCCGCTGTATGTACTTCCAGCGGTCAGAACCGTGGTTCCGGTCCCGGCTTGATTGACTTTTCCCGTGCCGGAGATGGCGCCGGTGAATGTATGAGTGTCGCTCCGGTTGAATGCCAGCGTACCGCTATCGGTGACGTCGCCCACGATGGAGCCAGCCGCACCGCCATTGCCAAGCTGCAATGTGCCCGACGCGATTGTGGTCCCGCCCGTGTAGGTGTTATCGGCAGTCAGGATGGTGGTACCGGCCCCCAAGTGGTTCACCACACCGGTGCCTGAAATCACGCCGTCAAACGTGTAGACGTCACCGCGGTTGAACGCAAGCGTCCCGTTATCGGTAATGTTGCCGACGACCGATCCACCAGCACCGCCGTTACCCAGCTGCAAGGTGCCAACGGAGATAGTGGTACCGCCGGTGTAAGCCTTGTCGTTGGCGAAGATGGTCGTCCCGGAAAGAACGCTTACCGCGCCAGGGCCGTTGATGGCGGGGACAAACGTATGGTCGGCTGCGGTGTGGTTGTACACAAGTAGGCCGATGCCAGGGCCAAACTCGACGGAGGTGGCAGCCAAAGTCCCTGGCGCGGCGGCGGCTGCGCCGGCCTGTGCACCAATGTTGACAGTGCCCCGACTTCCGGTGCGTGCAGCCACGTTGATGGAGCTGGCGCTGGCAGTTGCACCGTCAGCAACGTTGAGCGCACCTGTACCGAACAGGCCGACATAGACGCCGCCGCTGTTGTTCCAGTTGGTTTGAGCACCAATCAGTGTGACCACGCCAGAGCCGTACGCGCCATTGCCAATGAACACGTTCCCATTGTTGTTGACCGTCCCGCCGTTCTCAATCGCAAGCGTGCCCGAACCGGCGGTTCCTACGCGCATGCCGGTTGTCTGCACTACCGAGCCAGAGCCATTCACAGTGACCGCGCCCGACCCGTCCGCGTTGCCACCAACGTCCAGGAAGCTGGTGGAGACACTTGCGCCGTTCAGGACCGCGAGCGTGCCCCTTCCTGCACTGCCTACCGTGATGCTGGCAGTGTTGGTCCGCCAGAGTGAGCCCGGCCCATCAATTGTCACTGTGCCTGAACCCGTGGCGCTATTGCCAACGAGCCCGCCAGCCGTGCTTACGACTTGGGCACCGCCCTGAATATTGAGTGTGCCCGTTCCAGCATTGCCGACGATGAGGGCATTGCCTGATGAGTTCCACGCGGAGTTGAGGCCGCTTACGGTCACTGCGCCTTCCGCGGTCGCCAAGTCTCCAATTGTGTTTCCAATTCCGTTAAAGGAGAAACCACTAACGACTGTAGCGCCTCCCTGGATGTCCAAGGCTCCGTTGCTGGAGTAGCCAATAGTCAGCCCTCCAGCGGAGTCGTTGCCAATTGGCGCTGTAGCTGGAGAATTGCCGAACAGGACCTGGTCGATTCTGCAGCCGCCTGTCTGCCCTGCGCAGGTTGAAACCTGCGCTTGAGCCATATCCGAATTGAAGAATATGGATAGCGCGATGAGTGCTGCAGTAGTGTCCGACCGCCGCAACAAGCTACGTCGTGAGGCGCAGCCGAAACCGATACCAACTCCAACAATGTTGGAGATCGAGGAGGATGCACCGCTATTTTTCATTATTGCTCTCTCCGATCGCTGGCATCTGGCCGGGGGCAATGGCCGACAGTGGCTGCCGAACCCTCTCTCCGTCTTGCGTCGCAGGTATCAAACGGTGGCGCGATCGTTTGCTCGGTCGGAAAAGTCGCTGGCAAGGGAGTGGGCGAGGTGTGAGGAGTGGGCGAGGTGCAACGTCCCTATTTGGGAGACCAAGCTTTGGGGCTGTCATTGCGAATAGCCATGCAGCCTCTCCAATGAAGAGCAGCGACAGACCGCCACTGGCAGTATTCCAACTGCGTGCAGGCTGTCACCAGTAATGCGAGTCTGGCGACGCACCTTTCGCTACTCAACCGCAATACTTGCGAGCAGCCGCCAGTAAAACTACTGCGCCGCTGAGCAGGACGCACTGCCTGAACCGCTCAGACAATGGCCGGCGGCACGGGACGTCCGGTATTGGCCGAAAGCGGCCTCCAGATGTGCCTTGTGGAGGCCGCGGGTCCTTTAAGCTTCTTCCTCTCAGGCCTCGGTCTGCTCCGCCATCTCTAAAGCGTCCTCCACCTCGATGCCCAAGTACCTCACTGTGCTCTCAAGTTTAGTGTGGCCAAGCAGGATCTAAACTGCGCGCAGGTTCTTGGTCCGGCGGTATATCAGTGATGCCTTGGTCCGACGCATGCTGTGAGTTCCGTAGCTGTGACGGTCGAGTCCAACGGCTGTGACCCATGACGCGACGATGCGCGCATACTGGCGGGTGGAAAGGTGGCCATCACCCTGTCCAAAGAACAAGTAGGATGCTGGTCGTAGCTGAGCTTGACGGGACCATTCGGCGATTGCGGACCTTGTCAACTCCGTCAGCTCAAACTGAACTGGCCTACCTGTCTTGCGCTGCAGTACGGTAGCCCTCCTGGCAATGGCTGAGCCATGAGATACGTCTCGCAGTCGTAGGCTGACCAGATCGCACCCTCTTAGCTTTGAGTCGATCGCTAGGTTGAATAGCGCCAGATCACGAGCACGCCCGGCAAGCTGTAGGCGCACCCTAATCGACCATATGTCGCTGAGTCTGAGCGGTGCCTTTTGACCGACCAACTTTCCCTTGTTCCACGGTGTGAATTGAGATGGAAAAGGATTTTCCAAGTTAGGAGCGTCAACCGTGCCTGCATGAAATGATCTGCGCTTCCGTCGATCCTTCGCCGGAAACGAATATCGGAAATCGAGTGGACAGGGAAGTGAACTGGGAAATCTCATTGGGGTTGGGAAGCAATCCTTCCGACCACGGCGCGCCTCGCGACGCTTGCTGGCGAGATTAGCGACGGTTCACGAACCCATCTGTGCCCGGCAATTCCTTGTCTTGGTGGCCGGGACTCATCGCGCATCAGCTGCATTGAGCGTAAGTGTGAAGTGAAGGATGACAGAACCCTGGTGCCAAGCCAGATTCACCCTGATGCCACCGTAGTTTTACTGGAAAAACCTGCGTAGAACCGCAGAGGCGCTGATCGGGCGCAACGCGCAGACTCCGTCCGTCGACCTGCCTCAATCACGTGCAACACCGCCCTTCGGGGTCCCCGGTATTCACGAACCGGACGCGTTCATTGCGGATCAGGCCATCGAGAGGCTCAAGGATGCAGTCGATGGAATTTCGCCGTCGTGGTGCGGTCCACAGCGCGCCTGTGCTCCGAATGGTGGGCGGTTGCCCGCGAGCGGTGGTCATTCCCTGCGTGCTGCTGCTTGGCGTGGTCGCACTGGCGCCTACGACCGTGCGCGCGCAGGATGTCAACGCCGCCATCTGCAGCACCGTATCCGGCACGGTTCCTGCCGGACAGGTGCGTGCCAATGGCACCACCGTCGCGGTGCCCAGTGGCACCTACGCCCCCACGACAGCCGGTGCGCCGGCCTTCTTCGCCGTCAACAGCGGCGTGATCAACGCCACCGGCGCGGTCGCCCTGATCACCAGCACGGCCAGTACAGCGACTGCCTGCGCCAGCAGCGGCGGCGCCATCAACTTCCTTGCCACTGGCGCCACCGTCAGCCGGCTGGGCGCGGGTGGCCCGGCCGCCCGCGCCGAAGCCGGCAGCGTGCTCACCTCCACTGGAACGCGTTTCTACACATCACAGGCCAACAGCGAAAGCGTGCAGGTGGTCGGCGGTAGCTTCACCGGCCGCGGCGATCTGATCGCAACGGGCATCGTGCTCGGCACCCAGGCCGGCAATCCGGCCACCTATGGCTTGCCGGTCGATGCCAGTGGCAACCTCGTGACCATTCCGGACGCCTATGTGGGCAAAGCGGCTACTGCCGCACACGGAATCAGCGCCTCCGGTGGGACGGTCCAGTTGAACGACGCCGCCATTTACGTGATGGGAACCGGGGCAGGGACCAGCAACGGCAGCCACGGTCTCAACGCATCAGGCGGTGCCCGGTTCGACATCAATAACGTCAACATCGTCAGTCGTGGCAACAACAACGTCGGCACCCGCTTCGCATCGGGCGCGTTCCTGCAGGCGTCGCAACTGTCCATCGATACCACCGGAACCGGCGCGTGGGGCCTGGGCTTCATCGACGCGAACGGGGTCCTGGACGGCGTCAACGTCACTACCTCCGGAACCACCGCGCACGGTCTTTCGGCCAGCGGAACCGCCCAGGTCGAGGTACAGAACGCGGACATCCGCGTGGCCGGCCAGAACGCGTATGCGGTATTCGCCAGTGGCGGGGGTGACGTCACCCTCAGTGGCACCGGCGGCGGCATCGTGATCGCAGGCGGGCAATCCGGCAACGGCCTGCGGGCCGATGGCGCCGGCAGCAGCGTGGTGGCGGACGGCCTGCGCATCTCCACCCTGCAGCGAAACGCGCCCATTGGCGCCTATGCCCTGGCGGGCGGCAGCGTCACGCTTTCCAACAGTACCGTCTATACGTCCGGCATCAGTGGCGGCAATGCCGCCGTGGGGTTGCAGGTCGCCACCGGCGGCACCCTGCTCAGCCAGGGCAACCGCATCGTTACCGGCGTGGTGCTCGGCAGCGACCCTGCCAGTGCCGACTACGGATTGCCGCTGGATGCCGGCGGCAACCCCACCACGGACCCGGCCGCCTACGTGGCGGTGAGTAACACCGGCGCCAACGGCGCACAGGTCTCGGCCACCGGTGGCAGCCTGCAGGTGGATGTCGCCGCCGACGGCACGCCACTTGGCACCACCACGTGGATCGACACGTTCGGCAACAACAGTTCCGGCATTGTCGTGGCGCAGTCGGCGACGGCCACCTCGCGCCTGCAGGCGTCCAACGCGGTCATCACCACCCGCGGTTTCAGTTCGAACGGGGTGCTGGTGCAGGGCACGACCGGCAGCCCCGGCCCGCAGGCCACGCTGTCCCGGCTGACCGTGCGCACGCTGGACATCAATTCCAATGCGATCTACGCGCAGGCCGGCGCGCAGTTGTCGGTGGAAGATTCCACACTGCTTACGTCGGGAAGCGGCGGCGGGATCCGTTCCGACGGCGCGGCCACGCGGGTGACCGCGCGCGATCTGTACATCGGCGCCGGCGGTCCCGGCAGCAGCGGCCTCAATGCGACCGGCGGCACCATCGACAGCGCGGGCGTCACCATCATCAATTCCGGCCGCCCAGGCATGACCCTCAACGCAGGCGGCGGTACACCCGGCACGCTGATCTCCGGCGGCGACACCATTTACACCGGCGTGCTGCTCGGCACCGATCCCGGCCTGGCCACCTTCGGCCGGCCGGTGGATGCGGCCGGCAACCCGGTCAGTGACCCGGCCAGCTTCGTCGCCTCGGGGATCAGCGGCCACGGCGTTTACGCGGGTGCAGCCGGGGGCCGGGTCTGGATGAATGTCGATCCGCTCAGCGGCGCGCCCACCGGCGCCCGCAACACGATCACCACGCTGGGCGACTTCAGCGAGGGCTTCAACATCCAGGGCGTGGACGGGCGCGCCACGATCGCCAACGTCACGGTCTCTACGCGCGGCACCGATTCGATCGGCGCACGCGCGGCCGGGGCAGGGCGCATCGACGCCACGGGCGTCACCATCAACACCAGCGGCTGGCATGGATACGGCCTGGCCGGGTATGCCGACAGCCTGCTCAACGCCACTGCCAGCACGGTCGGTACCACCGGCATCCAGGCCCATGGACTGATCTCGTGGGCGGGCAACAGCCGCTTGACCCTCGCCGGCGGCAGCCGCGTGGATACCACCGGTGAGCTCGCCCACGGGGCCATTGCCTGGAATGGCGGGCGCGTGGAGGTCGATGGCTCGACCATCGCCACCCACGGCCCGGGTGCCGTCGCGCTGTTCGTGCGCGGCGATCCGGCAGCCGCGTCGGCGGCAGTGACCGGCACCGGGCTGAGCAGTGACGCAGGGCCGGCCGTGGCGGCCATTGGCGCGGCCGACATCGCGCTGGATACGGTCACGGCCACCGGCGACGGGCTGTGGCTGCATGTGGGCAATATCGAAAACTTCGAGCTGCTCGACGCCGTGGTGCCCGACCTGCCACCGGACCTGCCGCCGGATGACCCGTCCACGCCGCTGCCAACGGCCACGGCCTCGGCCGTGTTCGCGCTGCCGGCCGCGCAGACGCCGACCGTTGCCGACATCACGGCCACCCGGAGCGCGCTCAATGGCGCAGCGCTGACCGATCCGGGCGCGGCAGCCAATCTCCTCCTGCAGGACTCGCTGTGGAACATGAGCGGCAGCTCCAACCTCACCACGGTGCAGAACACGCGCAGCCGGATCCTGTTCGCGCCGCCCGCGGGCGACCCGAGCGTGGCCTCCGGATACAAAACGCTCACCGTGTCCGGTTATGGCGGCGATGGGACGCTGGTGCTCAACACCTGGCTGGCTGCCGATGATTCGCCTTCCGATCAGTTGGTGGTGTCCGGCGGCGCCAGCAGTGGGCCGGGGCAGCTGGAGATACACGCCAGCGGTGGCCTGGGCGATCTGACGCGGGCGGACGGCATCCGCGTGGTGCAGGCGCTTGCCGCGACAAGCGCGCCGGACAATTTCCGCCTGGCAGCGCCGGTGGTTGCCGGACCCTACGAATACTTCCTGTACCGTGGTGGCGCTGCGGCCGACGGAGGCGCGGACGTGGAGAACAGCTGGTTCCTGCGCACTGCCATCGACTGCGCCGCACCGGGCGCGCCCATCCCGCCATGCCCGCCCAATCTGCCGCCCGAGCCGCCGGCGCCGCCCGCGCCGGACCCGGACCCGGACCCGGAACCCCGGCTGCCTCCCGCCTACCGGCAGGAAGTCTCCCTGATCGCCGCTGCGCCGGCCATGGCGCAGGTGTATGGGCGCACGCTGATCGATACCCTTCACGAGCGGGTCGGCGACGAGCAACTGCTGCGCCAGCGCGACGATCTCGATACGCGACGCAGCGGATTCAACGGCGCCTGGCTGCGGTACGTTGGCCACGATGGTGAGCACGACGGTGGCCGGCGCGGCATCTACGGCGACCGCGGCCCGGATTTCGACTACCGCTTCGACGCCCTGCAGATCGGTGCCGACCTGTACCGCCACATCGATGCCGGCGACCTCAGCCGCCGCCATGCGGGGTTCTATCTGGCATATGGCAAGGGCGAGGGCAACGTCCGCCACAACTACCTGGACTACCGCATCCACGCCGGCAATGACCGGTTCAAGGCGGGCTCGGTCGGGTTGTACTGGACCGCGTTCAGTGCCGAAGGCGCGTACCTCGATGCCGTGGGTCAGTACACCTGGTACGACATGCGGGTGAAGTCGCCGCGCAGCACCGAGAGCTTACTGGACGCGACCGGAATGGCGCTGTCGCTCGAGGGCGGATGGCCCTTCGTGCTCAATGACGGCGACGGCCTGACCATTGAAGACGGGCGCTGGCGGCTGGAGCCGCAGGCCCAGGTGATCTGGCAGCAGATCGACGTCGACGACCTGCGCGAGGACACCCTGCAAGTGAGCTTCGAGGACGGCGATTCACTGGTAGGCCGGTTCGGCGCGCGCTTGAACCGCAACGGCCAGCGTGAGAACCGCGCCGGCATGGTGCGCACCAGCAACGCATGGCTGCGTGCGAACCTCTGGCACGAGTTCCGTGGCGCACCCAGCGCCCGCTTCGCGACCAACAGCGGCTACGTGCCGTTCGCGGTGGATCTGGGGGGCAGCTGGGGTGAGGTTGGCCTGGGCGGCACGTGGCAGGTCAGCGACACGGGCTATCTGTACGCCGACATCGACTACAACTGGAGCCTGGACGGTGACGAGACGGCGTGGAACGGAAAGCTCGGGATGCGCTTGAACTGGTAGGGCTGCATATATATCCCCATGCGTTAGTAATATGCCGCTCATGCCCTTTTTTCCATCAATTCCCCGCGCGTAGATTCTCCTCACGATCCGTCACGGAGTGGTCTACGCAGACCGGCACGCTCCGCCGCACTGGAGTGCACGGCTTGAGGTGCACCTTGTAGCACGGCAAAGCCGCACGAGGCTCGTCGATTCAGAGTTCATATCCGTAGCCGACGATCTGATGGTGGACGTCTTTCACTCAGAGCTAGTTGGTGAGATTCGTTCATTCGAGTCGGCACGTCTGGATCTCATCAACCCGACGTCGGAACCGGCATAGTGCAAGTCTTGGAAGCGTCCGCTACTGGCCGAGGCTGTGTGAAAACCCAGGCATCGCTGGCAAGATCAAGACACTCTTCGATTGGTGCTGATCATGAAGCGATTCGTCGATGGCGTGGATCGGACCCAGGCGCTTCTCCTGCCTGATCGGCTCGAGGATTACGTCCACCAGGACAATCCCGTTCGCCTCGTCGACGCCTTCGTGGATGCGCTGGATCTCGGGTCACTGGGCTTCGATGCCGCCAGCCGTGCCGCCGGTGGCCGACCCGCTTATCACCCGGCTGCGCTGCTCAAGATCTATATCTATGGCTACCTCAACCGAGTGCAGTCCAGCCGCCGCTTGGAGCGTGAGGCGCAGCGCAACCTAGAGGCAATTTGGCTGACGGGGCGTCTGGCGCCCGATTTCAAGACGATCGCCGACTTCCGCAAGGACAACGGCGCCGCCATCGTGGCGGTGTGCAGTCGCTTCACTGCGTTGTGCCGGAGGATGAAGGTGTTCTCGCATGCCGTGGTCGCGATCGATGGCAGCAAGTTCAAGGCGGTCAACAGCCGCGATCGTAACTTCACAGTCGGCAAGATCAGGGCACGGCGCAGCCAGCTCGACGAGAGCGTGGCCCGCTATCTCGCCGAATTGGATCGGGCCGATCGCGATCCGGCACTGCTGACCGAGGCGCGCGTCCCGCAGCTGCGTGGCAAGCTGGCCAAGGTGCGCGAACAGATGGCAGCGCTGGATCGTATTGAACAGCAGTTGCAGGAAGCGCCCGATCACCAGATCTCGCTGACCGATCCCGATGCTAGGTCGATGACCTCGACGGGGCGCGCCACCGGCACGGTGGGCTACAACCTGCAGGCCGCGGTCGACGCCGAGCATCACCTGATCGTGGCCCACGAGGTCACCAACATCGGACATGATCGGACGCAGCTTGCTCCCATGGCGCTCAAGGCCAAAGCCGCGTTGGGCAGCGACCACCTGACCGCATTGGCCGATCGTGGTTACTACAACGCCCCACAGATCCTGGCCTGCGAGCAAAACAGCATTATCCCGCTCGTGCTCAAGCCGCTGACCTCGAACAGCAAAGCCGAAGGGCGCTTCGACAAGCGGGACTTCGTTTACGAGCCGGCGCTGGATGCCTATCGTTGCCCGGCCGGCGAGCAGGCCACGCATCGCTTCACCAGCGAAGAAAACGGCCTGACGCTGCGCAAGTATTGGTCATCCGCCTGTCCTGCCTGCCCGATGCGCGAACAGTGCAGCACAGCGCGCCACAGGCGGATCAGCCGCTGGGAGCACGAACACGTGCTTGAGGCGATGCAATTGCGGCTCGACGCCAGACCACAGGTCGCCGTTGCGCGGCGTCAGACGGTCGAGCATGTCTTCGGCACCCTCAAGGCGTGGTTGGGCACTACGCCGCTACTAACCAAGACGTTGCCGAAGGTCAGAACCGAGATCAGCTTGGCCGTGCTGGCCTACAACATGAAGCGGATGATCAAGATCATCGGCATGCCTGGCATGTTGAAGGCAATCGCGGCTTGAAAATTGCGATGCCATCGTCCGCATGGACATGGCGTATGCATGGGCAACTCGCCCGCGCTCGGTGGTCAGGCGTTTTTACACAGCCTCGGCCGAGAGCGGTCTTCGGTTATAAGCGGGAATCTGACCGCAGTGCCGGCGCCCACCTTTTACCAAAAGCAGATCCATACGTCATCCGGCTTACGATGCCCACGAGACTGAACTAGCATTTAGCCAACAAAATACTAGTTGACCCTAATGTCAAACAGCGACGCGACTCTCTTTCACGCAACTACCAGCGATTTGGCCGTCGGTAACGTAATCACTGCAAGTTCGCCAACTTGCTATTACTTGAACGTCGTTGCAGAACTCGAACGGATGCGACCATCTGGACTTCCCACGCGTTCAACTTGCGTCTTTGCCGCTGATAGCGCCGAAGCTGCAGCGCGATTCTTGATGAGCCAACCCGGATTAGCTCAGTGTGACATCAAGGTCTATCGAGTCGAGATGAGTGTTTTCCACAAGGCGCCGTTTCGGCTGATACATGAGCTGCACAATCGGCTTCGAGACGATAAAAGCATCACCAGTTTGATCACTGAGTACTGGGAACCAAAGGGGAAGTGGGTGTTTTGGGAGTACTTCGGTCCTTCGTTCAGGGTGCTCGAGACCGACATCAAGTGGGACTTGGCCAAGACATATGCGCTCGGCCTGAATTACGATCGAGATGTTGAACATAGCAAGACATTGTGACTTGTAGATTCTCTTCATCAGTACTCTCGGCGTCGTGACCTGACTCCGAGCTTGAGCGCAAAATAATTCTGCCCCCTGATGTCCGCTTCCAGCGGTAAGCGGTCATCGAAGGTCAACACCTACCCTCGTCCGAGCACCACGTTGGAGGCCGCTCAGGGAATGGATGTTGGACCTGTTTGATCCAACTTCTGCAACGAGTGGGCGGGTGCGTCGGCGTTGACCTGGTGCAGCGCGCATTGTCATCACATCTAAGGCACTGATTCGTCCTATGCGCGAGCGCAGCCGGGTTAGCCAGTGCCGGCCTAGGTGCAGCGTCTGTGCGCGTGTCGCACAGGCCACTTGGTCATCGCGATTGATCGTTCCAGTTGACGGGACCGTGGCAGAGGTCGCGGGATTGATGCTGGCTACTCTGGGAAAACAAGCGTGACCGAGAAGCGCCCTGTCCATCGGCTGGCGAACTGCGGCCGGTCCACGTTGTAGAACCCGCCCAGGCCCAGGCTCACCGGGGTGTGCCCGAAGCGCAGCACTTTGGAGACAGTGGCGCCTATCGGAACAGTCCAGGCATCGCGCCTAGCCGCCTTCCAGTTGTAGTTAGTCTCCGAGGTGAAGCTCAGTGACCAGCCGTCAGGCAGGTTGCGGGTGACGAAGGGCTGCACGCTGGTGCTGCTGACATCCTCCCGATCGCTATCGCCGCCGATCGACCAAACATGATTGGCCAGCGCGCCCACGGTCCACGATTTGGTCTTGTTCACCAGGATGAACGCTGGACCCAGCGAGTACTTTCCGGTGCCGAGACTGTCGTGCGAAGCGGTATCGAGCAATACGGCGGCACCGAACCCAATCTCGGTACCGCGCGCCTCGGCGGCGGTCTTGGGGATGTAGTAGCCCTGCACGAACAGATCGCCGGTGCCGTGTTTGTCCTCGGGGAACTGGTTCCAGCTCAGCGGCAGGATGGGCCGCAGGATGAGCTTGCCGTTCTCACCCACGAAGGGGATCACTGGCTGAATCTTCAATTGCTGGGTGTGAAAGTCGCCGCCCGGACCGACCGAGCCCTGGTAATTGTACTGGAACGGCACTGAGATCAATGCCGCGCCGGGATCCGCCAGCTTGCGCGCGATATCTTCGCTGGACGCTGCGGCGTCCGTGCCGGCGCTCTGCGCGGCAGCGTCGGTGGCGAAGAGCACACAGCCCAGGACCAACAGTTTTGCTGCAACCGTCATGGGGGCGTCTCCTGATTGGGTGAAGGCACCAGAGCGCTTGAACTTCATTGCGTGCACTGAATGTCGTCGGGCCTCCACGTCTTGGTGAAGAAGGGCTGCAACGGGCCATAGAACCGAAGGATCGGGAACCAGCCCTTTCCTGGCACGGTGCGGATCCAGTTCTGCTCCCGGCCTTGCGGCGCGTCGGGGCCGAAGTGGATGTCGATCGAGCCACCGGCATTGAAGTGGGGATCGGTGTACTGGCTGACGCTGGGGAAGCGCGTGCCGTTGCGGAGCATTGAGCGGCTGCCAGCGACATAGACCGTAACGGACCAGAAGTCTTTCACGGGAATGTCGGGGGCAGGTGGAGGCTGTAGTGTTGGCCACCGTCCAGGTAGGCCCCAGAGCCGTCGAAGGGCGTCCAAGTAGTACTGGCAACCGGCGCCGCCAACCTGCGACGTCATGGCGGGTGTGTTACCCGTGGCGGCATACGCGAAAGCAGAGCGGCGATCCGGATTGGCGTACCCCTGGGCATCGAACGTATGGCTGCCGCCCAGGAAGGCCCACCGCCAATGACGATCCGGGTATACAGCAGCGGCCGGATCGGTGGAGGCGAAAGAGCTCATCCGGACCAAGGCCTGGCCGATGGCTGCCGCCTCGGCGAGCAACGCCGCCATCTTCTGATCCGGGGCGAAAATGACGCCGGATCCCATGCCCAGCTCGGCCAGGTAGAAGTGCTCCAGCGAGGTCAACGCCCCTGCTGAATCGGCCTGCACGACAAGCCCCAATTGCTCGAAGTACCGGTAGTCGTCGGGCGCTATGGTATCGATCTGCTTGCCCGAGCCATCAACGAATCGCATCGCAGGCGGGTGGTTCTGCATATCCAGCGGGTTAATTCGCAGTTGCTTCAAGCGGGCCGTCGCATCGGCGGGCTCAGAGTCGATAGCCCGCAGCAGCATCCATACCCCGTGCGTCGCAGACTGTGAGACAAAATAGCCTTCGGGAACCGGACCGTCATGGCCGGGAGGAAGAATCAGATACTTTCCGCCCTGGCCCTTATCCGGGCCGGCCATGCCGATATCGGTCACGTAGCGCATCCACATGTCATCGAGAAGGCCAAGCATGCCGGCGGCGCCTGGATCACCGTGGGGCCGTCGCGGCGAAGGTCGAGGAATCCGATCATGTAAACGGTATCGGTTTTGGCCGTCAGCAACAGCGTTTTGGAGTCCATCAGGGACTCCCAGATGACCACCTCGTTCGCCTGGCTGATACCCCAGTCGGCCAGGCCCTTGCGGAACTAGAACATCGAGACTGCGGGCACATGCGTCGTGTACACCTCGACGGCGCGGTTCAGCAGCTGCCAGTCGCACAACCGCTGCGCGCTGTCAGCCTCGGGATAGCGACTGCGGAACTGGAACTCCCCGTAGCGGGTGTTGATGGTCTCCGTCCCCAGCCAACCATGGCAGTCTGGCAACGCTGTGGGATAGTGCTGTGCCATGCGCGTCTCCGTGCAGAAGATTGTGCAGTTAATTGCCGGCGACGTCAGGCGTCTTGACCACGTCGGGGGTGGTCCAGCGGTTCTCCAGCAATGCAGGCTTGGGGCGGTAGTAGCGCATGAACATGACGAATGGCCCGTTGGGTGCCGGCAACCAGTTGGCCTGCTTCTCTTTACCGGGCGATTCCGCCTGGACGTAGATCGTCAGCCCACCGTCGGGGTCCTTCTTCAATTCGGGCAGCATCGGCGAGTTGATCAGATAGCGGTCGATCGGATTCTTGACCAGCAACTGCTGCGGCAGTCCGTACATGGTGACCGACCAGAAGGCGTCGACGGGCGGCAGTTGATCCTTTGCAAAGTGCAGCGTGTACGCTCCTTTGCTGCCGTCCAACGGCTGGCCATTGGCATCCTTGTCCAGGATGGGATACATCGCCTCTTCGCGGGAGTTCGCACCGATACCGACCTGCGTACCGGTGGCACGGGCGACATAGTCGTTCTTCAGGAAGTCCCGGCTGCCGAACAGGGCATCGGTCTTGCCGCCCAGCGACGCGCGCTTGTTATCGATCTGCTTCTGCCCTTCGGCCATGCCCTCCTTGAGCGCGGCCTGCATCGGCGGCGATAGTTGGTTGGCATCGAACGGCTTGCCCGGCTCGATACCCAGCGTGGCAAAGCGTTCGCGCAGGGCAGCCTCACTCGGGTGCGGCGGCTGCGCGAACTGCAGCAGAAACGCCAGCTGATTGAAGAACTCCAGCGACGTACGGTCCTGCGCGGGCGGTGTTGGTTTGATCCATGCGATGGCTGGCGCGGGCGGCGGCGCCGGCGTACCCGCGAACGCTGACAACGGCTGCACCTTGTAACCGGCCTGGATCTTCTTCACGTTCTCGAGGTCGGCGGCGTTGAACAGTTGTGTGCGTCCAACCACGCTGACCAGGTCGGTCTCAGACCGGATCACCTTGCTGATGCCATTGGGGGCCTCGCCCTTCCAGCCCGGCCCTGCAATCAGGAAGCTGCCGCCGTCATTGCCGGTGGTGCGACTGCCGATGTAGTCGAAATTGAAGGTGTAGAGATCCATCAACTGGAAAACGAAGTAGCGATCTTTCTCCATCTTCGGCACGGCAATGACGACCGGCTCCGCCCGCAGATCCAGCATGGCGAAGGAATAGGGCGTATCCGAATTCGGCGTGACGAAAGCGGTGTCGTCCGGGGTGAACACCCGGGCGATGTTCAGGATGGAATTGAACGGCCCCTTGTACTGCGGGTTGGCGGTGTCGACGTTGAACGCATAGACGGTCTTGTAGGTGTCCACCATCGGGACACCGTAGACATAAGCGTCCCTTGCGGTCGTCCGGGCTTCGTCCAACGCTGAAGCATCTACCGGCGCTTGCGCGGGCGGAGTCGGTTGGCTTGCGGTGGCGGCCGCGTCCTTCTCCTTACCGGACGATGCCCGCTCGCTACAGGCGCTGAGTGTGATGCAGCCGGCCAGGGCAAGGAGCATCCCGATCCCTGGAGCGGACGGAATTCGATGATCGTGCATGCGGTATCTCCTCGGTGGTCTGGTTCGCCGACATAGTCCTGCGCGAATCAAGGCGTGAGTGTCTGAACCGGCTGCAGGGGAGGCAGGTTCCACTTGCCTTCGATGGCGGCGGGGCTTGGGCCGTAAACACGCCCCACTGCGCTGTAGGGCCCGGCCGGCGCCGGCAGCCAGTTGCTCTGCTTATCCTTGCCCGGGGAGACGTGGCTGACATACAGGGTCAGTCCGCCGTCAGGGTCGTACTTGAGTTCCGGGGTGCGATCACCAATGGAGTAGCGTTTCAGGTCATTGGCGTACAGGAATCGGTCCGGCAGTGTGTACAACGTGACCGACCAGAAGAACTTCGCCGGCGGCAGGGTGTCCTTGCTGAAGTGGATCGTCGAGGGCTTGTTGCCGTTGCCTACATAGCCGCCGTACCAGGCTTCCTCGATCGAGTTTCCGTACAGACCTTTCTCGGCGGCGATGGCGCGGGTGAGGTAGTCGTTCTTCAGGAACGCGCGCGAGCCGAACAGGCCATTGGAGGAGAGCGTCGCCTTGGCCTTCTCGGCCATGGCCGCTTTGGCATCGGCGATGCCGGCATCAATCGCGGCCAGGCGCGCCGGGCTAAGGGTCGTAGCGTCGAACGGGCGCCCAGGGCCGATACCGATCTTCTCGAAACGCTGCATCAGATCGACCTCTTCCGGATTCGTCGGCTGAGTGAACTGCAGCAGGAAATTGAGATAGCCGATAAAATCGCGTGAATGCACCTTGCCGGCGTCATACGCAGGGAACTCGATCTGCGGTGCGGCCGGGGGCGCTTGGGTCTTCAGGTAACTGCTCAGTGGCTGCAGCGTCATCCCCGCCTGCACCTTTTTGACGTTGGCGATGTCGTTGGGGCCGTTCAGCGCGGTGCGGGTGAGCGTCAGCACCAGTGCCGTCTCGGAGGGAAACACGGCCTTGATGCCGTCCGGCTTGTCGCCTCGCCAGCCGGGGCCGGCGATGAGGTAGCTGCCCGCTTCGTTGCCGGTGGCGCGCGAACCGATATAGGCAAAGTTGTAGGTGAAAAGATCCACCCACTGCTGAACGTAGTAGCGTCCTTCGGCCACCTCGGGCACGGTGACTACCCACGGTTCCGCACGAAGGTCCAGCCACGCCCATGAATATGGCGTGTCGTTGTTGGGTGTCACGACGTCGTGGTTGTCCGGCGTGTACAGCTGGGAGTAGTGCCGGAATTTTCCGAAGCCGCCGACATACTCTGGGGCCTTGGGATCGGCAACCTGCTTGTAGAGCGTGTTGTAGTTTTCAAGCATCGCAAAGGCATAGATGTAGGCATCCTTGGAGATGGCGCGCGCCTCTGACTCTTCTTGGCTGGCGGTCGGGGCGGGTTGGGCCGCCGCCGGCGCTGCTTCTGCAGAATCGGGATGGCCTTGCTGACGCTGGCACGCCGGAAGCACCAGGACCGAGATCATCAGGGAGAACACGACGCAGGGCACTAAGCGCATGGCATGGGCTCGACTTTGGCTGGATGTACTGGGAGACGCTCCAGCTCAGGTCGAACACTCGACTCGAACCAGTGGACTGAAACGACTCAGCTTGCGCGCCGACATTAAAGATCCAGGCACACTCTGGTTTGCCCCAGGTACGGTGGCAAGAGGATTTCCACCGTGCTCCGCTCAGTAATTTTACGTAGATCGCCTTATGACATCACAAGCCCTCCTGATCTAGGTGGGCACTTGCGTCAGCCCGGCTAAGCCGTGCAGAAGGTCAGGTCTCGGTCGAACGAAAGCACAGTCGTCTCAAGCCGTACGCATCTCGAGATGGCAGGAAGCCGCTTCTAATGTAGCACTGCGTCCCGCAACATTCTCCATGTGTTTCAACTACCTAGGCCGCTTTTGGCCAAGTTCGTAATGTTCCCCTGCCGATGCTCTACATGCGCAGGGTGATGGCCGTGCAGGCGGCAAGCGAAGCCAGGTAGAGATCGAAGGGAGCCATGCCTGCCGCCTTGGCCACCCAGACTCACTGGTTCGTCGGCCACCAGCGCGTGCTCGCCGCTGCGGATGTGGTGGCGGTAATTGACGCCATCGGAAACGATCTGGACCTGTGCCATCTGCTGCGCCTTCGGGGTGGAGATCGGCGCAGGTTGGCACGGGTCGGCGGGTCACGCACGGTCGTGCGCTAGAGGACCCCGGGAATCGGGATGGCCAGCGCTGCTTTCTCCGCCTCGCAGTTGCTGGGCTGCACACTGTTGCTGCGCAGCGACTGGATCTCCGCCCGCGCGAGCGCCATGTCGCGGTTGAAATCAGCGTTGGCATGCAGGGCGGCCACCGCGCCGGCAGCCACCGCACGCCCTTCGAGCACGTCGCTCTGCCAGTGCGCGTTGCAGATCAGGCGGTTTTCACCGAACGCCCGGCCACGTGCGAGCAGGGCGTCAGCGCGGTCCGGGCTCAGCTCGGTCAGCAGCAGGGCCCAGCTCCAGCTGATGGCGGTATGCCCGGACGGATAGGAGCCGTCGGTCCTCAGGGAGGCCTCATCGGCGGGCGCACAGGTGCCTTCCTTGTAGAACACGAAGGGGCGCGTGCGCTTGTAATGGTCCTTGGCGGCATAGGTGGCGAGCCCGGCATCGACCAGCGTGCGCTGCAGCAGCAGGTACAGCGCCGGCGATGTCTGCTGGCTGATCGGCACCCCTAGCGCGCAGGAGAACGAGTTGGCCACCTGCGGGAAGTGCAGGTCCGAATCCGTGGCCGCCAGCGCGTATCGGGGCGTGCCTCGCAGCTGCTGCGCCACGCGGTGGATGGCCTGGTCGTTGGCGAATGCCGCCGAGCCCTTGGCCGGGGGCATCGGCAGCAGGGCCAGGCTGTCCGGCAGTGCGCGCCCGAGGTAGCCGGCCGGAACGCCGGGGCGCAGCTCCGGCACCGGGGCGGGGGCAGGCACGGCGGCGGGTACAGCGGTCGGCGGTGCCGCGGTCGACAGGGGCGGAGACGACGTGCACGCCGTGAACGCGCAGGTAAGCGCGAGCAGGGCCGCGCCATGCCGGCAGCCGGAGGGCAGGGTATTCCAGTGCATGGGGCGTTCCACGGGCAAGTGTCGGTTTACTGTGTCCGGCCGATGCGGCCCGTACAACCGCCTTTCTACGCGTCCGGCCTCAGTATCTTTACGGGGGCGGGACCACGCGCAGCGGCGACAGCTTGGTCGCGGCATCACCCAACGGAAAGCGCACTTCGACACGGGTGCCGCCCAGCGGGCTGGAACCGATCTGCAGGCTGCCACCCAGCAGCCGCGCGCGCTCTTCCATGCTGATCATGCCCAGGCCCGGCGCCGCCGGCATGCTGCCCGCTACCGGCATGCCGATGCCATCGTCGTCGACCCGCAGCAGCAGCTGCTCGCCGCGCACCGTCACCAGGACGTGGGCGGTACTGGCATGTGCGTGTTTGTCCACGTTGTTCACCGCTTCCTGCACGATCCGGAACAGGCTCAGCTCGCGGTCGTCACCGAGCCGGGGCGGGCTTTCGATCCGGCATCGCACGCGCAGCGCGCCACGTGCATTGCGCTTGATGCAGAACGCATCGAGCGCACTGGCCAGGCCGGTGAAACGCAGGATGCTCGGATGCAGTTCGTGGGAGATGGACCGGATGTCATTGGACACAGTCAGCAACTGCTCCTGGAGTTCGACCACGCTGTGGCGTTCGGCGTCGGGAATCTGGTTGCGCAGGCTACTCAGGCAGATCGAGATCGCCGCCAGCGACTGGTTGACGTCGTCATGCAGGTCGCGCGCGATGCGTGTGCGCTCTTCTTCCTGCACCACCAGCATCCGCCCGGTCACCTCACCCAGCCGACGATAGGCCTGCTGCAGTTTCAGGTGATTGGACAGCTTCTGTTCGGACAGCGCGCCAAGGAACAGCAGGGCGCAGCTGGTGCCCAGGGTCCACACCTGGGCGGTGATCAGGTTGCGCTCGGGTGTCCAGAAGGCAAACGGTCCTACACCGGCCATGCTCAACTGCATCGCCAGCACCGCCACCAACAGCATGCAAACCGACGCGCCGCTGACCCCGAACACGATCAACGCCCAGATCAGCAGCGGGATGGGGGCCAGCACCAGCAGCGGCGTCATCACCCCATCGGCCCAGTCCATGCCCCAGATCACGCCGAGCGCCCCCAACAGAAGCATGGCGATGGCGACGGTACGCCAACGCCAGCCGGCGCGACGTTCCGGTGACTGCAGCACCCGCGCGATGTTGACCACCACCGGCACGATTAGCAGGTAGCTGACGCTGCTGCAGAGCAGCCGTGTGAGCAGCACGCCCGGTGCCAGCCCGCGGGGCGCATCGGGAAAGACGAGCATCTGCCACCACGCCACGCACACGGGAAGCGCGATGCCCCCGAGCACGACGAACAACGCGATATCGCGATATCCCTCCAGCGGCGGACCCGTGCCGCGCCAGCGCAGCAGCAGCCAGGCCGCGGCGGCCACGAGGACGATTTCACCGGCACCGGCCATCAGGCCATTCAGGGCGACGAACGGCACCAGCGCGGACGCCAGCACGGCACCGGCCGCGGCCGCCAGCAGGCAGGTCCGCCATTGCGGACGCGGCGTGAACAGCAACCAGCCCATCAACAGCGGCCCTGGAATCCACAACACGTGCAGGCGAAACCCCGGCATCTGCGCCAGCGTCGGCAACAGCTGGCCTAACAGGCATCCGATCAACAGGGGCAGGACGAGCGTAAATGCGACGCGAAGCGCAGGTGATGGGCGTGTGGAGGTCGCTGGATTGACCGGGTCATCCGGCGATGGCGCGCGGGGGCCGTTTACCGGAGCGATGTGCGTAACAGTCGCGTTGACGCGCACGTGGACCTCGGTGGGTGCGTGAGGAAGCTTCGAATCGAGGCCTGTCCCCGAGGCGTGCAACGCCTCCCCCGGACAGATCTCAATGTGATGCGTTTCACGCTTGCGGGGCAGCGTGTCACCGCTTGTAGCGATGTCGTTTCCGCCCCAAAATCGCACCGATGTAAACAGCTTGTCCCCCGTCGCGCTATCCGATTTCCGACCTGTTCGAGGAACTGGCATGGACGAACCGATGGCCCCGTACAGCCGCTTCGTCGTCGATGGTTTCGACGCCGATGCGTTGCTGGGGGTAGTGCGCGACACCCGGTTCGAACAGCGCCTGCTCGCCGCCGGACATTTCCGCGCGTGCCTGCAGCGGCTGGTCTTTCCGGAGTTCAGCCTGGACAGCGGCGCCTATACGCTGCCGATTTTCGCCAGCGGCAGTTTCGGCGAAGGAATGATCGCACTGGCGATGGCGGTGTCCTGCCAGCAGCCGATGTGGGCCAACGGACGCTGGGTTCCGGCGGGCCAGGTGATGGTGTTCGCCGAAGACAGCGAGCTCAATGTGCGGCCGCAGCCCGGGGGCTGGCAGTGGGCCGTGCTGCTGATTCCGCGCGAGGTCCTGCAGCGCGAGGCCGTGGCGCGGGTAGGCCGCGAACTGCGCCTCCCACGCCGTGGATGGTGCAGCCGACCGGCCGCCCCCGCGCACGCGCAGGCACTGCGTTACGGCGTGTTCTCCGCACTGGACACTGCCGCCCGCTGGGAGGGCCTGATCACGCCGGAGCAGCTGGCGGCGCAGTCGGCGCTGCTGCTGGGCGCCTTCGTGGACGCCGTCAGTGCCGCCGATGCCGGACCGCAGCGACGTGCCGATGGCAGCTGGATCGAACGTCACCGCGATGCCGTCGTGCGGCGGGCCGAAGACTATCTGAAAGCCCATCTGGACCGGCCCTTCGACAGTGCCGCCCTGTCGCTCGCGCTGGGCGTGGGCGAACGCCAGCTCGAACGTCTGTTTCGTGATGCCTACGGACATGGGCCCTGCCACTGGCACCAGCTGGCCCGCTTGAACCGCGCGCGCACGGCATTGCTGCAGGCGGACACGCACGACAGCGTGACCGACATCGCCCTGCGGCTGGGCTTCGGGCACCTCGGACGCTTCTCGGTGACCTACCGGAATGTCTTCGGGGAATGTCCACGAGACACGCTGAGACGCTGAATGCCGGCCTGAACACGCTGCGGGTCGAGCGCAGTGGTGGCACGCATCGCATCACGATCCCATCACGGCGGGGCTCGCATGTTCGGCTGGCTGCAGATGCACCGGGACGACAGAAAGGGATGCCATCACGCCCGCTGCTGTGGGCGATGACGGCCGCACCTGCAGGTCAATCAGGGGATGATTGAAGCCAATGGAGATAATGCAAATGGGCGTTTCGTGCGCGCAGTCGATGTCCGTACCGTTCCGCAAAGTGGTCGTCGCCGATGACCACATGCTGGTGGCGCAGGGTATCGAAAGATTGCTGATGGACTGTTTCGAATCGATCGTGCTGGTGGCCTCCGGCGAGGAACTGCTGGACTCGCTGCATCGTGAGTCACCGGATGTGGTGGTCTCGGATATCAGCATGCCCGGGATCAGCGGCATCGACGTGATGCGCCAGGTCCGCAGCGAGGGCTGCATGACGCCGTTCGTGTTCCTTACGATGCACGACGAATCCAGCATGGCGGCCGAGGCCATCCGGGCCGGAGCGCGGGGCTACATCCTCAAAAGCGCGGCCGGCGATGAACTGGTCCGCGCGATCAATGGGGTGATGGACGGCCAGACGTATGTGACCCCGACCCTGGCAGCCAATGCGATCGTGTCCTCGGGTCGCTGCCAGTACGTACTGACCGAAAAGCAGCTGCGCATCCTGGAATACGTGGCGCGCGGCCTGCGCTCCAAGCAGATCGCCTACGAGCTCGGGGTATCGGTGCGTACGGTTGAATCGCACAAGTACGCGATCATGCAGGAGCTGGGCGTGCACGGCACGCTGGAGCTGGTGCGCAAGGCCGAACTGGAAGGTCTGATCCGTCACTAGGCGGCAGGCACCAGGCGGCATGCGTGCAGAGCGGGCAAGTAGATTTACTTGCCCGCCACCGGTTGTTTTTCCCTTGTTACCGAACCGTGTCCGGCCACACCATCGTGGCAGGCATCGAACGGGCGAGTGCGATGAATGCTGTCCGTGTGCTGCTGGCAGAAGATGGATGTGCGATGGGCCGCCAGCTGCGCGGCCTGTTGGCCCAGCAGTTCCAGGTGATCGGACTGGTCCAGGACGGTGCCTCGCTGGTGCAGGCGGCGCAGGCGATGCTGCCCGACGTGGTGGTCACCGACATCGGCATGCCGGAATTGAACGGGCTGGAGGCCGCGCGTCGGTTGCGCCTGCAACGCCCCGTACTGGGCGTGGTGTTCATCACGGTGCATGCCGAGCCGCAGATGGTGTCGCAGGCGATGGCGCTGGATGCGTGCAGCTATGTGCTCAAATCCGATGCGGGCGATGACCTCCTGCAGGCCGTGCTCGCCGCGGTGAAGGGGGAGTCGTTCGTCTCGCGGTCCCTGCACGGCACGTACCGGGGCTGATCCGCGGGCGGGCTAGACCAGGATGTCCAGCAGCTTGCGGGCCAGCTCGTCCACCGACATCGCCAGCAGCACCAGCGGCAGCAGGGGCAGCACCGCGTGGAGCGCGATCCACAGCAGGTTCCAGCGGTTCAACGGCAGTACCGACATGCCGGCCAGGCCTTTGTACACCCCACTGAAGTCGGCCAGCGCGGAAGCATCACCGTGATCGAGCAGGGAGTCCGCCGCGGGCGTCTGCTGCTGGGCGGATTGCCAGCGCGCGTCGAACAGATCGGCAGCGCGGTTGCCCAGTGCATCGAAGCGGTACAGCGCATGGCGCTTGGCCCGCATCAGGATCGGCATCAGCAGGAGCAGGGGCGCGACCAGCAGCAGCGTCGCCGCGACCACATAGCCGACCAGCAGGTGGCGCAGGGTGTAGAGGCTGTCGCCGAGATACTGCACATGGTTGACGCACGCGCCGGCCAGCAGCAGGCCACCGGCCAGCGCCAGCACGGCGAAGCGTTCCTGGGCGACCCCGAGAAAGGCCAGGCCCCCGGCGCCATCGGGATGTTCGGCATGCAGGACCAGGCCGCTGCGGGGCAGGCGCCACAGCACGCAGGTCCACAGCAGGAAACGCCACAGCCACAGCAATGCCACCAGGCGGAACAGCGGCACGGCGACCCACTCGTACCAGCGGCCCGCCGCGGTCAGCACGCCGTGGTCCAGGCGCCAATCCGCCACGCCCGGCAACAGGCTTGCGTGGTCGCCGCCGAACAACAGCGGCGCCCAGGCGATGACGACGCAGAGGGTTTCGGGGAACCACCCGTCACGCCAGCGGCGGACCCTGCCCAGCAGCGCGTCCATGCGGCCCTGGCGTTGGGGCGGAACCAGGCTGGCATGGGTGAGCTGGCGGAAGGCATTGCGCAGCAGCGCATCCGAGCGCGGTGCCGCGATCACCAGCAACGGCAATGCCAGCAGTACGCGGGCCAGGGTGGCGTAGTCGCCCAGCAGGTGCATGCGCGGCGGCTGCGGCCACAGGCTGCCGTCGCGCGCCGCCAGTACCAGCAGGGGGCCGAAGGACACCACGAGCAGGATCCCGGCCAGCCACAGTGCCACGCTGGCCCGACTGTGCAGCACGCCGGTGGCCTGCAGCAGGCGATGGATGAGCCCGCCGTGCATCAGGGAGTAGCGGTGCTGACTTGATCGCATCGGCGGCGCGCCTGCGGCAGCGAAGGGGAGGGCGGCCATGCATCGCAGGGCCGCAGGCAGCGAGCATAGCGCTGCTGTTCCACCTGTTGGACGCAGTAAAAATACTGGGGATGTTGCAGTAACAACTCGATTGTGCGGCTCTCGGGCAAACCCCAAGCTGGAGCCCTGTCGCAAGGACCCAGCCATGCTCTCGGTGATCGACATTCTCACGCGGTTCTGGACGGACATGATCGAACGCGCGGACGGTCCGATGACCTTCCGCTTCTTCCTGCAGCCCACCATGGCGCTGATCACCGCGCTGATCGACGGCATCAAGGATGCCAAGGTCGGCAGGACGCCCTATGCCTGGCTGCTGACGCATAGCCACGCCGGCGACCGGATCGTGGTCTGGCGCGAAGGCATCACCGCCACGGCGCGCATCCTGCTGCTGGGCGTCGGCATGGATGTCATCTACCAGTTCCGCATGTTCGGTGGATTCAAATATCCGGTGGAGGCCTTCGTCATCGCGGTCGTACTGGGCTTCCTGCCGTACCTGATCCTGCGCGGCCCGATCACCCGCATCGCCAGCTACGTGCTGCGCCGCAAATGACACACTCACGAGACGACGACCCGATGAGCGCCCAGGACCCCAGCCAGCATCTCGCCGCGCGCGCGCTCACCATCGAACAGGCCAAAAACCTGCTCGGCGGTGCCGACGCCACCTCGATGGAGCTCTCCTCACGGCGCACCGGCATGTCCTTCCAGCGGACCCGGATGAGTGCGGACCGCACCTTGATGTCGATCATCCGCACCGCGCTGTCGCTGATCGGGTTCGGCTTCACCATCTATCAGTTCTTCGGCCACATGCTGGAGGTGCCCGGGGTAGGGCTGCGTCCGCATGCGCCGCGCAACTTCGGCATCGCCCTGGTCGGGCTGGGGATGGTCCTGCTGACGCTTGGCATCATCTATCACGTCCGCTACATGCAGGGCCTGCGCGCCGAGCGGGCGGAGATGATCCGCGAAGGCCTGATCCACGGCGAGAGCCACTACCCGATCTCGCTGACGCTGATCACCGCCGGCCTGTTGTGGCTGCTCGGGCTGCTGGCGATCGTCAGCATGACCTTCAACGTGGCGCCCTTCGCATGAGCGTCGTCGCCGAGACCATGATCGCGCTGGACGGTGGGCTCTTCAGCATGGGCTCCAACGCGCACTATCCCGAAGAGCGGCCGGCCCACAAGGCGCGGGTCGGCCCGTTCCGGATCGATCGCTATCCGGTGACCAACCGGGAGTTCGCACGCTTCATCCGCGATACCGGCCACGTCACCGCTGCCGAGCAGGCAGCAGACCCGCGCGACTATCCGGGCGCGGATCCGGCGCTGCTGCAACCCGCGTCGGTGGTGTTCGTGCAGCCCGCGCATCCCGTCGATCTGGGCAATACACACAACTGGTGGCACTACGTTCCCGGTGCCGACTGGCGGCATCCGCGCGGTCCGGCGTCGAGCCTGCAGGGTCTGGAGGATCATCCCGTGGTCCACGTGGCCTTCGCCGATGCCCTGGCCTATGCCCGCTGGATGGACAAGGACCTGCCGACCGAAGCCGAATGGGAGTTCGCCGCGCGCGGCGGCCAGGACAGCGGTGAGTTCGCGTGGGGGGACACCCTGGTCCCCGGCGGCCGTCACCAGGCCAATACCTGGCAGGGCGAGTTTCCCTGGCAGAGCCTGGACGAGGACGGCCATCGCTGGACCTCGCCGGTCGGCAGCTATCCGCCCAACGGGTATGGGCTGTACGACATGATCGGCAATGTATGGGAGTGGACCAGCGACTGGTACCAGCAGCACGACCAGCTGCAGAGCAAGCCGTGCTGCGCGATCGTCAACCCGCGCGGCGGTCTCCGCGAGCGCAGCCATGATCCGCGCGACCGCAGCGCGATCCCGCGCCGGGTGATGAAGGGCGGCTCGCACCTGTGCGCCCCCAACTACTGCAGGCGCTATCGGCCCGCGGCGCGGATGGCCCAGCCGATCGATACCTCGACCTGCCATCTCGGCTTCCGCTGCGTGGACCGCCGATGAAGCCGACCGCCGCGCACTGCGATGCCTACCGGAGCCCCGACGATGCTTCCTCTCAAGGCGTGGCTGGTCGCCGTCACCGAGCCGGTGGTGGTGATCATCGATGCGATGGCGCTGGTGCTGATCGCACTGGCGACCGTGGTGGTGTTCGTGCAGGCCTTGCGGCTGACGCTGCGCGGCCATCTCACCAACGTCGAACGCCGCGATCTGTGGCTGGGCTACGGGCGCTGGCTGGTAGCCGGGCTGACGATGCAGCTCTCGGCGGACATCATCGAATCCTCGATCTACACCAGCTGGGATGCCATCGGCCAGCTGGCCGCGATCGCGGTGATCCGCACGTTCCTGAACTACTTCCTGGAGCGCGACATCGCCGATGTCCGCGAACGCCAGCACGCCACCCGGCCGGCGCCGCCGCTGTGAGGCCCACGTCCATGAACCTGCATCCGTGCTGGAGGCCCATCGCATGACCACGACCTTTTCCCACCTGCCGCGCCGCGCGCTGTTGGCCCTCGCATTGGCTTCGTTGAGTGCGCTGTGGGCGTCGCCGGCCCTGGCCACCGAGGGCGCGCTGGGGCGTTCGATCACCGGCATGCAGATCACTTCCTACGCCGGCGTGATTCCCCCCGAGCCGGGCATGCAGTGGTCGCTGAGCTACATCCGGTACAACGGCAAGATCAGCGGCGACCGGCCCGCGCCGATCGCCGGGCAGATATCGCTGGGCCTGGAGGCCGATGTCAACCTGACCGCCGCCACCGGCGTGTACGTGTGGCCGACCCAGGCCGGCCGCTGGAATTTCGCCTCGATGCTGACCGTGCCGTACATCGATGCCGAAGTCACCGCGAGCCTGGCCGGGCCGCTGGGCAACCGCTTCCAAGCCAGAGACCACGCCTCCAACCTGTTCGACGTGTATTTCGCGCCGGTGATTGCCGGGTTCCACATCAGCGAAGTGCAGCATCTGTCTTTCGGCGTGTATGTGTACGCGCCCACGGCCAAGTACGACCCGAACCGGCTGGCCAATCCGGGCATGAACATCTGGACGTTCTCGCCCAGCGTGGGCTACACGCACCTGTTCCAGAAAGGCACGCTGGAGTTCAGCGTACTGGGCGCCACCGACTGGTACACCCGCAACGACGATACCGATTACAAGAACGGCGTGGTCGCGCGGGCCGACGTGCTGCTGGTCAAGCGGACCGCCAGTGGCTGGGGCTTCGGCGCGGCCGGCGGCTGGATCCAGCAGCTGCAGGACGACAAGGGCAACACCGCGGACCGCCTGGATGGCTTCAAGGGCCGCTCGTTCGGCGTGGGCCCGGTGCTGACCTACGGCAGGAAGTGGTCCGGCGGCGAGCACCTGGATGTGTCGTTCCGCTATGTCGGCGAATTCAGCGTGAAGAACCGTTTCGAAGGCGACCCGTGGAGCCTCTCGATCAGCGGCGGTTTCTGATCCCCGGCCGCCTCGCTGCGGCTGCCCGTATCCCGTTTCATGGAGCAACGATCATGACCTCTGTCATTCCCGCGGTTGCCTGGTCGTGCCTGCTGCTGGCCGCGATGGTGCCTGCCGCACACGGCGCGACCCGCGTCGCCGCGCCGGCGCCGCCGCCCGCTGCATCGCCCGACGCCCCCGAGCGCGATCCGGAGGCGTTGGCCGCGCTGGATCGGATGGGCGCTGCCCTGCGCGCGCTCAAACAGTTCTCGCTGACCTCCGATGCCAGCACCGAGATCGTGCTGGACGACGGCCAGAAGGTGGAGCTCGACGGCGTGGTGACCTACAAGGTGCGCGCGCCGAACCAGCTGTTCCTGGAACTGCGCAGCGATCGCCAGCTGCGCCAGCTGTTCTACGATGGCAAGGCGCTGTCGCTGTATTCGCCGCGGCTGAAGTACTACGCGCAGGTGGATGGCCTGAGCAGCACGCTGGGCGAGCTGGTCGAAGATGCCGCCAGCCGTTATGGCATCGACATGCCGCTCGCCGACATGTTCCTGTGGGGGACCGACAAGGCGCCCAAGACCGCCATCCGCAGCGCATTGCACATCGGCGGTGGCACGGTCGACGGTGAGCAGACCGAGCAGTACGCGTTCAAGCAGGACGGCGTCGATTGGCAGTTGTGGGTGAGCAAAGCCACGTCGTTGCCGAAGAAGCTGGTGATCACCTCGCTGGATGACCCGGCGTTGCCGCAGTACCGCGCGCAGTTGCGCTGGGATATCCGCACTGCGGTACCGGCCACGGCCTTCCACTTCACGCCGCCGGCCGATGCCACGCGGATCAAGCTGGTGCCGGTGGCGGTGGTCCTCAGCGATGACGGTCAGGAGAACTGAGATGCGTATCGTGATCAACCGCTTCTTCGTCGCGTCCTCCCTGGCCGCAGGCCTGCTCCTGGTGGTCCTGCTGGCGGTGTCAGCGCCGGCCAGCGCACAGCGCGCCGGCTTCCACGGCGGCGGTGCGCGGGCGAGTGCCCATACCAGCGTCAACCGAGCGGTGCAGCGCCCGCAGGGAGGCAATGTGAACCGCGGGGGCAACATCGACGGCAACCGCAACGTGAACCGTAACGTCAGCCGCAACGTCAACGTGGACGTGGACTACCACGACGACCACTGGAACCACTGGGACGATCATCCCTTCGCCACCGCAGCGGCGGTGACCGCCGGCGTGGCCGTGACCTCGGCGGTGATCGGCTCGATCGTCAATTCCGTGCCCCCCAGCTGCGTTACCACGGTGATCAACGGCATGGCTTACCAGCAGTGCGGCAACGTCTGGTACGAGCCGCGCTATGTGGGCACCACCGTGCAGTACGTGGTGATCAATCCGCCGCGATGACGCGGTAGTTTTCCCCGTCGTCCTTCCCATCCCGCCTTTGGAGACTCGCGTCATGAAAGCCTTTGCCATCGCCGTCCTGGCGACTTCTCTGGTCGCCTGTGCATCCACCCCGACCGTCAAGACCGACTTCGATCCGTCGGCCAGCTTCGCCTCGTACAAGACCTACACCTGGGCAATGAAACCCCAGGCGGGCTCACCGCTGGTGCAGCAACGCATCATCGATGGCATCAACGCGCGGCTGCAGGCCAAGGGGCTGCGCGAAGCGCCCAACGGCGATATCGCCCTGGCCGCGCATATCGTCACCGGCCAGAAGCAGACCCTGGACACGTTCTACTCCGGTACGGGCATGGGTGGCTGGGGCTGGCGGGGCGGTGGCTGGGGAGGCGGCATGGCCATGGGCAATGCCACGACCACGGTGCACACCTATGACGTCGGCACCCTGGTCGTGGACATGTTCGACGCCAAGACCAAGCAGGCGGTCTGGCGCGGCGCCGCCAGCGGCACCGTGCCGACCTCGCCGGACAAGGTCAACGCGGCGGTGGAAGCCGGGCTCGACAAGCTGTTTGCTGCGTTCCCGCCGGGCACGACCGCCGCACGCTGATCGCTGCGGACGGTCCGCGACGCGTTCAACCGCGTAGGCCCGTGCCGGGCTGTTCCCCTCCCACCGGCACGGACCCTCGCACTTCGCCGCGCACGCCGACTGCACGGCCGGTTACCCATCCCCCGAGGTGCCCTGTGTCGATCGGCCATGCCGTACGCCTGCTGTCGCTGTTCAGCGTGCTCACGCCCTGCGCCGCGCTCGCCCAGCAGTCCGCCGCCCCATCGTCCGCGCCCGCGGCCGCCGCGGCGCCGCGGGCGTCGCTGTTCCGTGACGCCGAGGACGGCCGCTTCGACATGTCGCGCTGGCTGCTCGAGCACCGCGGATTCCTGCCGGTGCCGATCATCGTCACCGATCCGGCCGTAGGCAACGGCGGTGGCGTTGCGCTGGCGTTCTTCCACCGCCCGACGTCCTCGGGGGCGACGGGCGAGGACGGTTCCCCGAATATGGTCACGCCGGACATCTACGGCGGTGGGGCCATGCGCACCTCCAATGGCAGTGAAGCCTACGGTGTCGGCGCCTCGCTGCACTTCGACGAGGACCGCTGGCGCTATCGCGGTGGCATGGCCAAGGCCTCGTTCAACCTGGGCTTCTACACGCCCGGGACGCTGCTGCCCACGCAGAAGATCGAGTACAACATGGACGGCCTGATGTCCTTCCAGCAGGGGTTCCGGCGTCTGGGCGAGCGCGACCTGTACCTCGGCCTGGCCTGGGTCTACATGGACCTGGACATCGGCTTCGACGTTGCCTCGGACCGCGATCGCTTCCAGCCCCATGAGCTGTCCAAGCGCAGCTCGGGCCTGGGGCTGTCGTTGGAATACGATTCGCGCGACAACCCGTTCACGCCCTCCAGCGGGTGGCTGGGCATGGTCGAAGGCAATTTCTATCTCCCCGGGATCGGCAGCGACGCCAGCTTCCAGAGCTATCGCGGGCATGCCTACGGCTACTGGCCGCTGGGCAGGCACTTCGTCCTCGGCGGGCGCGCGGATGCGCGCTGGGCGAACGGCGATATTCCGTTCTATCGGTTGCCTTACATCGACCTGCGCGGCATTGGTTCGGCGCGCTACCAGGACACGCGGGCCGCGGTGCTGGAGAGCGAGCTGCGCTGGAACATGACCCAGCGCTGGGCCCTGATCGGCTTCGTCGGCGCGGGTCGCACCTGGGGACGGCACAACAGTTTCGGCGACGGTGCCAGCCAGGTCTCCAAAGGCGCGGGCGTGCGCTATCTGATCGCCCGGCAGCTGGGCATGCATGTCGGCCTCGACTATGCCTGGGGGCCGGAGGACGACACGTTCTACATCCAGGTGGGCAGCGCGTGGCGCTGACCCGCCCCGGGCAGCGCCTGCCATGGATGGCAGCCGTCGCCTGCGCGTGGCTGTGCGGCGGTGGCGCGCTGTCGCCGCTGCACGCGGCCGAACCCGTTGCGGTCGACGCCCCGGCCGCCCGGGGCGGTCATTGTGGCGTGCGCGGCCCGGGTGACACCCGGCCCCGGATCGGGCTGGCGCTGGGCGGTGGCGGCGCACGGGGCATCGCGCATGTCCGCATCCTCAAACAACTCGAGGCGCTGCACATTCCGGTGGACTGCATCGCCGGTACCAGTGCTGGCGCGCTGGTCGGTGCCTTGTACGCGTCCGGCGCGACGCCCGATCAGATCGAGCAGCTGGTGCTGAGCACCGAATGGCTGAGCCTGTTCACCGATACCTTGCCGCGCCGCGAGCGCTCGCTGCGACGCAAGGCCGACGACTATGCCCAGCTGGCCCCGATCGGCATCGGGCTGGGCGGCGAGGGCAAGGCGGTCGCGCTGGCCGGGGGTGTCTCCGAAGGCGAGAAGCTGATCGCCCTGTTCGAGCGCGCGACCGGGGGCGGCCGGGTCAATGGCCGTTTCGACGACTTGCCGATTCCGTTCCGGGCGGTCGCCACCGACATCAATACCGGCAAACCGGTGGTGCTGTCCGAGGGCAGCCTGCCGATGGCGATGCGGGCCAGCATGTCATTGCCGGGCATCTTCCGTCCGGTGGTGATCCATGACCAGGTCCTGCTCGACGGTGGCCTCTCCAACCAGGTGCCGATCGACGTGGTGCGGGCGATGGGCGCCGACCGGGTGATCGCGGTGGACGTGGGCACGCCGTTGAGCGCGCTGGACCGCAACGCCAGCCTGGTGGATGTGATCAGCCAGCTCAGCGGGTTCCTGACCACGCGCAGTGCGCAGGCGCAGCTGGACAGTCTGGGCACGCAGGATCTGCTGATCTCGCCGGACCTGACCGGCAAGGTCGCCACCGGTGATTTCGACAAGGCGCCCGAGGCGTTGCGGATCGGCCAGCTCGCCGCCGACCAGGCTGCGCCGGCGCTGCAGACGTTCGCGCAGACGCCGCAGACCTACACCCGGCTGGCCGCGCAGCGGGCCGGGCGGGCTCAGTCCTCGGTGCCGGCCATGATCGACTTCGTCGAGGTCGACAACCACACCGGGTATGCCGACGCGCTGCTGCTGTCCTATCTCCCGGTCCACATCGGCCAACCGCTGGATGTGGAGGCGATGCAGGCCGGCGTACTGCGCGCCTATGGCATGGGAACGCTGGCCAGCATCAACTACGAGATCCAGGCGCGCGACGGCAGGACCGGTGTCGTGGTGTCGGCTTATCCCAAGCCCAACGGACCGGTGTACCTGGAGGCCGGGTTGAGCCTGAGCAACGACCTCGAAGGGAATCACGAAAGCAACCTGCGCGCCGGCCTGCTGTTCTCGCCGCTGTCGCCTTACGGCGCCGAAGCGCGCATCGCGCTGCAGATCGGCAGCGAACCCGGCCTGACCGGCCAGTACTACCACCCCTTCGACCTGCACAATCGATACGCCTTCCAGGCCGGTGGTGGTTTCCAGACCCGCAGCTTCAATCTCTACGACGATGCCGGCGACAAGATCGCGCGCTATCGCGTGCGCCGGACCGGCGCCACGGTGGCGCTGTTCCGCAATGTGTCCAACGTGCTCGCGTTGTCCGTGGGGGTGGAGCGCTACACCGGCAACGCCGAAGTGGAAGTCGGCGACCCGACCATCCCCCGCGTGAACTTCGAAGAGGGGGCGTGGATCGCCCAGGCCACGCTGGACGACATCGACAGCGTCTACTTCCCCCGCAACGGCTATCTGGTCACCGCCGGCACCTACCAGTCCAGCCCCGGCTTGGGCGCGGACGCGCGGTTCGGCCAGATCGATCTGGATGCCGTGGCCGCCCGATCGTCCGGCAAGCATGCCCTGCAGCTGGGGCTGCGCTACCACGCCACCTCCTCCGGCACCGCGCCGGTGCAGAACCTCTACCGGCTGGGCGGGCGCTGGCGGCTCGCCGGATTCCAGCAGAACCAGCTGACCGGCCAGGACTATGCACTGGGCTTTGCCGGGTATACCTACGAGCTCGGCACGCTGCTGGGGCGCTCGGCGCAGGTCGGTGGCACGGTCGAATATGGCAATGCCTGGCAGCGGCGCAGCGACATGTCGTTGAGCGACGGCATCTGGAACGGCAGCCTGTTCCTCGGCTTCGACTCGTGGGTCGGCCCGTTGATCTTCGGCATGGGATTCCGCGAAGGCGGCGAGAACGTGCTCTTCATCGAGCTGGGACAATCGCTGTGATGCCGGCCAGCGGCCGGCACTACCAAGGCGAACAAGCAACGGACAGGTAGTGCCGGCCGCTGGCCGGCAGCGCGGGTCACCACACCTGCGACAGAATCACTCCGAGCGCGCCGCACCAGCACACGATCACGAACCACGCCAGCACCGCATTCGCGCTGATGCCGCGATGGCGGACGAACAGGCTCAGCACCAGCGCCGCCACCAGGGGCAGCACGAACAGGCTGACGATCCAGACCAGCGGGTGACCGTGCATGGGACCTCCTTGGGCGTGGCTCAGTTCAACGTCTTGTCGGGGTAGTAGCGGGTGCCTTTGACTGTCAGTTCCGCCGCCAGGCCGCTTTCGGTCATCTGGTACACCCAGACGTTGTCGGAGACCTGCACTGCGCCGGTGAGTCCGCCGCCGGCCTTGTCCACCTTCGCCGCCAGCGTGGCCTGGCCGCCGATCTCGATGCCGCGGGTGATGAAGTGCTGGTATGCCTCGGGCGTCTTGAACACCCAGACCAGGTCGAAGGTCTTGGCGCCAAAACCCAGCCCCGCCTGGATCTCCACCATGCGCATGAAGGTCTCGCGTCCACTGCGGTTGTCGATCGCCACGCCATGCCCACCGCCGCCGCCGGCAATCAATACCTTGACCCCGAAGCTGCGGAAGACCGCGTAACCCGCAGAGTGCTCCACGGCCTGGCGTGCACCCGGCTGCGCGGCATACAACCGCGAGAGCACCGCGGCCGTGGCGGTCCGCGCCTGGTTCTGTGCCTCGATCTTTTCGGTGGAGGGCGGCGCGTCGCTGCGCGCGGGGCTGGAGGTGCTGCAGCCGAGGGGGGCCACGCCCAGCAGGATCAGTGCCGAGCCAACAAGGAGCGAACGGTTCATGGGAAGCTGCCTCATTCGGGAAAGACCAGGGTCACGATCAACCGCCCGGTCCAGCGACTGGCGTAGTGCGGCCGGTCCACGTTGTAGAAGCCGCCGACACCGATGCTGATCGGGGTATGCCCGAGCCTGAGCACTTTGGAGACGGTGGCGCCCAAGGGCACCGTCCAGGCATCGCCGCTGGCCGCCTTCCAGTTGTAGTTGGTTTCCGAGGTGAAGCTGAGTGACCAGCCATCGGGCAGGTTGCGGGTCACGAACGGCTGCACGCTGGTGCTGCTGACATCCTCACGGTCGCCATCGCCGCCGACCGACCAGACGTGGTTGGCCAGTGCGCCGACGGTCCACGCCTTGGTCTTGTGGACCAGGATGAAGGCCGGGCCGAGCGAGTACTTGCCCGTGCCGAGACTGTCGTGCGAAGCGGTGTCCAGCAGCGCGGCGAAGCCGTAACCGAATTCGGTGCCATGCGCTTCAGCCGCGGTCTTGGGGATGTAATACCCCTGCACGAACAGATCCCCGGTGCCGTGCTTGTCCTGCGGGAACTGATTCCAGCTCAGCGGCAGGATCGGGCGCAGGATGAACTTGCCGTTCTCGCCGACGAACGGAATCACCGGCTGGATCTTCAGCTGCTGGTTGTGGAACGCATCTCCGGGGCCGACCGCGCCCTGGTAGTTGTATTGGAACGGCACCGAGATCAGCGCCGCACCGGGATCGGCGAGCTTGCGCGCGATATCGTCGGAGGACGCCGATCCCGCCGGCGCCTCCTGCGCGGCCAGCGGCGCAGTGCAGGCGCTGGCGAGCAGCAGCCAACGGGCCCGTCCGCGCGTGCCGTTCATCGCGGCGCATCCACGACGATGTACTGCACGGTGGTCCCCGCATAGCGCGGCTGGTACCAGGCGTTGTCGCACTGCTGGTAGCCGATGCCGTTGACGACGACCGTGGTGCAGTCCACCGGCAGCGAGTACACCACCGAGCCGATCACCGCAGAGGTGACCGCGACGCCGGCGGTGAAGGCGGCGGCGTCCCAGAACGGGTGGTCCCAGTAGGGCGGCGGGGGCGGCGGGGGCCCCGGCGGATGCGGCCCGGGACCTGGACCAGGACCTGGTCCAGGACCAGGCCCAGGCCCAGGCGGATGGGGTCCAGGCCCAGGTCCCGGCCCCGGAGCAGGGTGGGGACCGGGACCTGGGCCAGGATGCGGGCCGGGATGCGGGGCGGGGCCAGGCCCCGGTGGCTGTGGCGCGAACCCGCCGCCGTGAGGCAGACCGCCGCCGCCGAAGCCGCCGGCATGGGCGATCGAGGGATGGGCGAAGCCGCGCAGCCCGGGCCGTGCACCGGCATCGGCGGGCAGCAGCGAAGCGCCCAGCAGCACGGTGAACAGGGCCGGGGACAATGCAGCACGCAGGCAAGCGGAACGGTCCATGCTCAGTTCTCCCCGTCAGTGGTCTGTGCGGCCAGCGCGACCGGCACGAACACGATCTTGGTCGCGCCCTTGGGATCGAACGCCAACTCCCTGGCGGTCACCGCGCGCCGTGTATCCCAGTTCAACGTGGCCTGGTAGGCGGGCAACGCCGGGTCGCTGTGGCTGGTGATCGCCAGCTGTCGGGGCAGGTGGGTGGCATCGGAAATCCAGACCTGCCAATCCACGCCCGGTTGCCGGAACGCGTAGTGCTGTGTCGCTTCGCCGCCGATCCGCGCGCTGCCGACGCGCAGCGCGGACTGCAGCTGATCGGTCGAAAATGCCGGCGTGCCCCAGAGGAACAAATCCGCCAGCGGCAACTCGATGCCATACGTCGTTGCCGATTCGGTCAACAGCGCCTGGCTGCTTTTGTTCAGACCATCCAACCTGGCGTAGTACTTCAGCCGCGGCGAGTAGATCGTCAGCGCCTTGCCGTCGTAGAACAGCTGGCGGTGCTGGTCCTCGCTCTGTATCTCCACGAAGAAGTGGTCCGGTCCCAGCACGCGATACGCGACGGTGCCCGGCAGGGCGATCTTCTGCCCATCGTCGAGCACGTACTCGGTGCTGGTGGTGGCGTTGAGTGTGAAGTGCGGCAGCGCGCGCAGGGCTGCGCCCATGCGGGTGAGTGCCTGTACGGCCTGGGCATCAACGCTGGCCGCCGCGGGCTGCGCCGCCAGCGGAGGAGGAAGCAGCAGGGGGCCGGCCAGGACCAGCGCCAACAGCAGGCTCGATGAGGTGCGCGGCATGACAGTCTCCAGAGTGTCGTCAGTGGGGCGCGCGACGGGCCGACCCTGCTGACACTCTGCGCACCGCCCACGCGGCGGACAACCGGAGTTACACGGTAAGACGCTAGGTATTTATACGCAGGCACCGGCCAGCGGCCGGCACCTGTGCAGGGGCGTCATGGTGTCCGGGTGGAGGCCGGTCCGCCGGCGGCGATCCAGGCGTCCACGGCCTGGCTGACCACCGTCATCGGCATGGCGCCGTTGCCCAGGATCAGGTCGTGGAACGCACGGATGTCGAAGCGGTCGCCCAGCTCCCGTCGTGCCTGCTCGCGCAGTTCCAGCAGCCGCAGTTGGCCCATCTTGTAGGAGGCGGCCTGACCGGGCTGCACCAGGTAGCGGTAGACCTCGATGCGCACATCCGCCGGGGTCATGCCGGTCTTGTCCTGCATGTAGGCGATGGCCTGCTCGGGGGTCCATCGTTTGCGATGCAGGCCGGTGTCGACCACCAGCCGCACCGAGCGGAACATCTCGGCCTGCAGGCGGCCTAGATCACCGGCGGGGTCGTCGCGGTACACGCCGGTCTCGGCCATCAGCTGTTCGGCATACAGTGCCCAGCCTTCGCTGAAGGCGCTGGGATTGAGACTGCGGCGGAGCATCGGCAGCGCGGCCAGGGTCTGGCCGATCGAGATCTGGAAATGATGCCCCGGTGAGCCCTCGTGATAGGTGAGGGTGGGAATGCTCCAGCGCGTATTGGAGGTGATATCGCCCAGGTTGATGAAGAAGGTGCCCGGCCGCGAGCCGTCCATCGCCGGTGGGTAGTAGTAGCCGCCGGGCGAAGTGGCCTGCATGTGCGCGGGTACCGGTTGAACCTGCAGCTCCTGCGTCGGCAGATGGCCGAAGTAGGTCGGCAGGATCGGATCAAGATCACGCAGGCGCTGTTCGATGTCGCCGATCAGCTGCCTGCGGCCAGCGTCGCTGTCCTCATACAGGTAGCGCGGGTCCTTGCGTAGCTGTTCGATGCGGGCGGCCACGCTGCCCTCGCGCAGGCCCAGCTGCTTCAGGCGGTCATCCATCGCCGTGTCCAGCCGCGCCACTTCGCGCAGGCCGGTCTGGTGGATCGCATCGGCATCCAGGTCGGTGCTGGTATACCAGCGCAGCGCGGCATCGTAGTAGGCCTTGCCCTCGGGCAGTGCCCACACACCGTTGTTGCCGGGATGGGTCGCCAGCGTGGCCTGCACGTTGTCGAGCAGGCGTTGATACCCCGGGTTCACCGCGTCTCGCACCGCAGCGGTGGCGTGCGCGATCAGTTCAGCGCGCCGGGCCGCCGGGATGGACGGGACCTTGTCCAGCTTGCGCTGCAACGACTGCACCCACAGGCTGTCCTGCGGCGCCGGTTTCAGCAGGGCACGGTACTGGTTGGCCGCCCCTTCCAGCGCAACCGCCGGCGGCACCACGCCCTGTTGGGCCTGCATGTCGACGTTGGCGCGGACCTGGTCCAGCTTGGTGCCCATCGCCTGGAGCCGTTCAATGTAGCGGCGGGCGCTGGTGTCGTCGGTCACCGCATGCTGGTTGTCCATGAACTGCGGCAGGTTGACCGGCAGACTGAACAACTGGTCGATCGCGTAGGTGCTGCCGCCGACCGGCAACCAGGCCGCGGCCCATGGCACGGCCATCAGATCGATCTGGGTCTGGTAGAACCAGCGCGCCAGGCCGTCGCTGAGCCGTTGCTGCGGATCCAGCGGTGCACCTTTCCAGGCACGGATCTGCGCCAGGTTGTCGACAAGAAAGCGGCGGTTGATCTCGCGCCGGGCCAGCGAGACGTCGGTCAGCTGGCCGGACAGATCACCGGCGGCATCGCCACTGATGCCGAGCATCGTGCGCAGTTCCGGATCGGCGTTGATCGCGGCCATCGTCTGCGCATCGAGCAGGGCGTTGAACGAGGTGGCGGCCGGGGCGCTGGCGGGGGGCGGTGCCTGCGCCTGCGCCCGGTTCGAGGGAAGCGTCAAGGCGGCTGCGATCGCGAGGGCGAGCACGGCGGGGAAACGGCGGGCGGGCGTGGTCGGAATCACAGGGCGATCTCCGTTTACGGGCGGGCTGCGCGCAGGCTACGCCAGCGCAGGGGTGGCCGCACCTGCGGATCGTCACGGCTGCGCAGGCGGCAGTCTCCGGGGCGTTGTCATGGCAGACGGCCGAACACGGTTGGCTATGTGGATATGCTCGAAAGTAAGGGCATTCACGCGTGTCCGGCGGCATGCGTTGAATGAAATCAGTCACTTGAGCCGCGCTCTGGACAGGAGGATGCAACGCGCGGTCATTGCACGCGTCCGGGTCGATTGACGCTCTGCAACAAGTTTGCAAGATGTGCCGCAGGGTCATCCGGGGAACCTGTCTTGCCAGCTTCGTATCTGCCACGGCGATGTCGCCGCTGACGTGCCGCCTGCGCCGCTCCATCGTCTCTTTCGGGCGTGATGCCCGACCTCTGCGGAAAACACCATGAATCCTCGCGCCACCGTGCCTCGACGTCGTCGCCTGGCCGGTGCACGGCTCGCGCGTGCGGCCGGTGCGCCGCGCCGGTGCCGTGGTGGTGATCGGCGGTGGACGGCCGCTGATGTACCTGGCCCAGGGGGGCGTCAGCTGCTGACGTTCTTTGACGCGGACGATGTGTCCCTGACAGGCACCACGGCTGCCGCGGCGCAGGCGCTGGCCAGCGCACTGCGGCGGGGCCGGCGCAGCTCGTTCACCGTGGAGCTGATCGACGATGCGCCAGCCCGACGCGACGGCCTGATGGACGCGCTGCGGGCCGCCGGTTTCTCCAGTGCGCCAAAAGGCATCAGCTGGGAGGGATGAGCAGGAGGAGGCGAAGACTTACTGACGCCGTCTAAGTAGAAACACGCTGGCCGCGACGATGACCGACGCGGACTATTGAGCACCACCGTCGTCGGAGAAGTGCATGGCCAGCTCATCCGCAAAGAAGAAGCCCGGTTCATCCGCAAAGAAGCCCAACATCCTCGTCATCTGGGGAGACGACATCGGCATCTCCAACCTCAGCTGCTACTCGCGCGGCTTGATGGGATACCGGACGCCGAACATCGACCGCCTGGCCAACGAGGGCATGCTGTTCACCGACTCCTACGGCGAACAGTCCTGTACGGCAGGGCGTTCGTCCTTCATCACCGGCCAGAGCGTCCTGCGGACCGGCCTGTCGAAGGTCGGCATTCCGGGCGCGCCGGTCGGCATGAACGAGAAGATCGTGACCATCGCCGCGCTGCTGAAGAACGAGGGCTATACGACCGGGCAGTTCGGCAAGAACCACCTCGGCGACCTCAACCACATGCTGCCCACCAACCATGGGTTCGATGAGTTCTACGGCAATCTGTACCACCTCAATGCCGAAGAAGAGCCGGAGATGTACGACTACTTCCCGAAGGACGAGTTCGGGGATTTCATCGAGACCATCAAGCCGCGCGGGGTGATCCACAGTTTCGCCACCGATAAGGATGACAGCACCGACCAGAAGCGCTGGGGCAAGGTAGGCAAGCAGAAGATCGAGGATACCGGCCCGCTGGACCGCAAGCGCATGCTGACATGCGATGACGACTTCGCCGACCGCGCCAAGGGCTTCATCAAGAAGGCGAACGACGACGACACGCCGTTCTTCGTCTGGGTCAACTTCACCCACATGCACCTGATCACGCATACCAAGAAGGAAAGCCTGGGGCAGGCCGGGCGCTGGCAGTCGCCGTATCACGACACGATGATCGACCACGACAAGAATGTGGGCTCGTTGCTCGATTACCTCGACGAACTGGGCATCGCCGAAGACACCCTGGTGGTGTACTCCACCGACAACGGGCCGCACCGCAATTCGTGGCCGGATGGCGGCATGACGCCGTTCCGTAGCGAGAAGGACACCAACTGGGAAGGCGCGTTCCGGATTCCGCTCGTGGTGCGCTACCCGGGCAAGATCAAGGCCGGCTCGGTCTCCAACGAGATCGTCCAGCACCATGACTGGCTGCCCACTTTCCTGGAACTGGCCGGCAACAAGGGCGTGGTCGACGACCTCAAGAAGGGCGTCAAGGCGATCGGGCGCACGTACAAGAACCACATCGACGGCGTCAGCCTGCTGCCGTACCTCACCGGCAAGGAAGAGAAATCGCCGCGCAAGCTGTTCGTCTACATCTCCGACGATGGCGACATGCTTGGGATCCGCTATGACAACTGGAAGGTGACCTTCATCGAGCAGCGCTGCAAAGGCACGATGCAGATCTGGGGCGAACCGTTCACCCCCATGCGGATTCCCAAGATCTACAACCTGCGGACCGATCCGTACGAGTTCGCGGACGTGACCTCCAATACCTACTGGGATTGGTACATCAACCACGTCTACATCATCTACGGTGCGATTGCGCTGCTGACCAAGTTCAACGAGACATTCGTGGACTTCCCGAAGATCCAAAAGCCGAACACGTTCACGGCCGACCAGGCGGTGGAGAAGCTGCAGGACGCGGTGACCGGCAAATAGCGGCAGGGTGTGCGTCCGCGCCAGCGTGACCCGTCCTGCCATAGGTTGACACCTGTGGCGGATGGAGTGGCCGTCAGGCGGCCAAAGACGCTCGATGCACTGCATCGGGCGTCTGCATTTTAAAGGACAGGTGTGGCCGCTCGGCGTTATAGATCTCTACCGGCTCGGCCACCATCTGGCGTGCCTGCGCCAGGTCCCGAGGCCGATGCAGCAGGAATTCGCCTTTTAATATCCCATTTTACCCGCTCTGCCAGCGTGTTCTGCAGGCCGACACGGACGCCAGGAGCCTTCTCACCGGCTATCGGGCCGAAGGCAAGGTCACAAGGGCTCCATCTTTGGCCTGTACGCCACTTGGTACCAGAGTGCGGCAGCCCCGACCGGGCTCTATCTCGATGGTTGGATCCAGTACGGCGACTTCCGCAACCGCGTGCAGGGTGAGGCGCTGCCACTGGAGCGTTACGACAGCACCGCATGGGCTGCCTCCATCGGGGTAGGCCACGCCTTCGAGGCGGGCAGTGCTGCTAACCACACTTACTTCGTTGAGCCCCAGGCGCAGGTCATCCACAACGACTACGCCGACGACGGGCACAAAGAGGCCAATGGCACCGTCGTTCAATCCAAGGATGCTGGAAGCTGGGTCACCCGCCTGGGTGCACGAGCGTATGCTAGGCCTCAAGAGACATACTTCAATCGCGTGCAGCCTTTCATCGAGGCCAACTGGTGGCACAGCGAGGGGCACGAGGCGGTAGCCTTCAATCAGCACGTCGAACGGCTTGAGCGCTCCACCGACATTTATGAACTCAAGGTTGGGGCACAGGCCGAGCTCGGTTCGGGTTGGACAGGCTGGATGCACTTCGGCTATCGCGCCGGCAACGGTGACTTCAACGAATTTGCAGGGCTGGTCGGCATGAAGTACCGCTGGTAATACGTCGCTCTGCAGCGCTGAGGTCCCGCTGCCGGCGGGCCGCGGAGTCGCGGCGGTAATTCCTGCCTCATCATTCGGTCTGTGCCACTCCATTCGCCAGTACTTTTCTTGCCGTAGCGGTTGAGGGTGGGTTGGGGCGATCAATTACCGGCCTTCAAGTTACGGATTACGCCGGTGTCGTGGTGGCTGAAACGGGCTGGGGATTATCGATAGGGTACGTTTACTACGCCGGCAGCTTTTCCGCCGGTCGCGAGCTTTCACTTAGCGGCCGGGCCTTCCTCGGTATGGACGCCAGCGGCCACCCAGCTCACCAGCGCCGCCAGCGTGTCCTCTGCGCCCCTTGACCCAACGGGTAGGGTAGGGGAGCTACTACCAAATTTAGGATTAGGGAGATTTATCGGGGGTAGAGTCAGCGGAGCGCAGCACCATGGGATAGTGTGCAGCAGCGTCCAATACCTTGCGCTGCAGGTTCGGCACGCCCGTGAGAATAGAGGCCTGCATGGCTGCTAGGACGAACATCCCATTGACGTTCATTAGTGCGTCCACGACTAGCTGCATCGGATAGCCGTCCTGGTGTCGGCGCAAGGGATGGATGCCCGCATGGGTGTACGAGTTCAGGGCCTTCCAGTTGTAAGCCATGAATTCCCTCAGCGGCGTCACCGCGTTGGGCGGAGCTTTCTTGCCCAGTTCCTCAACCATCACGGAGACGTTGGGCAGGTTCTTGGCCGCCCGTTCAGTGTCCAGCGTCAGTTCCGTGACCAGCTTAGCCAGTTGACCATCGGTGGCGGCATAGAGCGTCCAGATGGCCCGCACCACGGCCTCAAATTGAGCCCGGTGGATCACTAAGGCGGAGGGCAACAAGCCGGTATGCAGGAGTGCACGGGCACTGTCGCCATGCTCCATGGACAGGGAACACAGAAGGTCACTTACATGGATGCGCTGGCTGTCATCGAAGAGCGGCCTATCGATCACCTTGACCATGTCGTGGGTCAAGGCATTGGATTGCTCAAACAGGTTGTCGAAGTCCATGGATCCCCCGGTTGGCTGCATGATGCCGGGCTGGAAGCCATGGGGTCAAACCGACTCACAGAAGGTAATGGCGAGGGCGCCAGCACCCAGAGTCAATCTCAGGCTGGCGATGACAGCCAAGGCGATGGAGAAGCGAGCCCAGCGAGCTTTGACGGTGAAGTTGTTTCGGTTGAAGCAGTTGGTGCACTGGAATAGGGTGACGCTCGTTGTTCGGTTGCTCATATCGGTGCCCTGTTGAATTCGATACGAGTATTTAGCGTCGGCATAATTCTGTGAGCGGAGCCTGTTGCGGTCGTCATCTCATTTGGAGCGACGATGCCAATGCGAAGCCTGTGAATGTTTCGCCGATGTAGCAAGTCCAGCATGGCCATTTCAGTCGCAAATGCGACCACAGATCCTTCGCCTATGGCATTACTACCAGCTATCGAGACGGCTCCTGCAGCTGCCGCCCCAACTACTTTCGCCTGCGGGGCTAGGAATAGGGTGGGGACTTTGGCCCGAAGCAGACACGAGCGGGCAGGGATTAGGAAGACTTATCGAGGGTAGCAAGCATGTCTAATATCGGCCGTAAGCCAGTATCTCAGGCTAATCCAATCAAGGCCATTGCTCGGTCAATTTAACACTCTGCTATGCCACACGTATTCTGATGCGAACCGGATCCGGCTTATGCCTTCCCAGCTTTAGGGCCCAAGGTGTGGCCGACTCTGAGTACATGAAGCGACGGGCGTTGCAAGCGGTGCGGCGATTGAGCTGGACTACAGTGCTCGCTCTCACCTCTCGAAATTGCTTACGTTGTTCCCCCTGCCTATGAGCCAGAAGGGTGATGGTGCTGGACAAGGGGATGCTCAACTCCGCAGCGGGACCGGATATACCTGTACGAGTAAAGAAGAATAGTGGATCGTCGCAAGTCAGAAAGAGATCGCTATCGCTGACAAGGAACGTCCAAGTCATATCCAGCAGCGCTCCCATCATCCTGGGCGTACTCTCCTCCCGAACAGAGTGATGCCAGAAGTGATCAGGTGGATGCGCTATGTAGCGATCCAATATCTCGTCGGTTAGCTGCTTGGCTGCCTCTGCTTCTGCACGAAGTTCAGGAGTGAATGTAGCAGCAAGGTCGAATCGCGCATGCAATCTGGCTCTGGTGCCTTTTGCGACTATGGGTATATTCTTTGCTACCCGCTCCTTGCCCGCGGGCACACGTTTCCACATCGTCAAGAGGTAGGTCGCAAGCACTTTCTTTTCAGAGTAGGCCACCGGCTGGCGATGCCGGATTCGATCGATAATGTCTTGCGCTGGCCCCTCAATCTGTTCGGCGAGATGTCGTTCCAGCTCACTAGGCCACAGCCCATTGACGTTAGCCTCTGACTTAGGCTGACCTGGCCGGCTTTTCCGCATTTCAAGATCGTGGACCCACAGCCGATCATTGACGGCGAAGCCTTTGAGGTAGTGTTGCGGAAGATAGTGGTCGCCCATAGGTTCGAATCACCTTGCGTCGAGAACGTTGCGGACAAGGTAGAGCAGTACGGTTGCACCTAGCTCATTAGCAACTTAAGCGGTACCAGCAAAAATAATCTCTTGGCTCGAACCAAGACGCCGAGCCAACATCCTCTCGTTCGTGTCCTGAGAGACCCATGGATGAACTTAGCATGTTGCGTCGTGCGAATAGGTTTGCACGGTTAGTGGGCAAAGATGCCGGCGCGGATGAGCACTTCGGTCATCACGTCCGCTACCGGACAGGTTAGCGGCAGGAATGGCTCGGAGGCTGGATGGCCCCGCCCGCTATCGCGGCGGCGAACGGGTCGCGGGGCTCATAGGACGGCAAGGTCGGTAGGAGCGCTTTCAAGCGGACCTCGAGATCGACCTCGGCGGAGGTCTCGGTCGCATACGCATGCGCCGCGTCGAACAGCGTGGCGTACGGGTCTTCGACGAGGACAACAACAGAACTCACCGGCAACTCGCGCGCGGCACATGCGGCCAGTCCTTGGCGCCACTGGTACTAGGTGCGACGCACTCTGCGTCGAGCTGCACGCGCGGCCTACCGTTTGTGCCGGCGCGTGTTGCAGAGCCAGCAGGCCGCCGCGATGTTGCCGGCCACATTCTTGCCGCCATCTTGCTGCGACACCAAATGCTCGGCGGTGCAACGGAGCGGCGTGGTCGTTCTGGCACGAAGGCCGAACGGCTTCAGTTCATCGGGCGAGGTATTCCACATTGGCAGGCTGCAATAGCAGCCTCGGCCTTTTTGGGCGTGGAAAGCGTCGGTTCTCAAGCGTTGGAGTTACGCCGGGGGTGTTTGCCCTCGCGGCAAGGGAGGTATCGCGCCGGAACTGGCTTGAAGTCAAACCCCTGTCAGAAACGTGACCAATAGCGTTGCTCCTTCCGTAAAGGACGAGCGGCTCGCATCTCGGCGAGCATTCGGACGGCAGTGGGATGCTTGTTCTTAAACGAGTTGCACCGCACGAACTCGATGTCCTGCCAGAACCACAGCACAGCCTGCATCATTTGTTCGAGCAGCTCGCTTGGTAACGTGATTCGATCGAAGCTCGGGTGGCGCGGGGCGTCGGCTGGGATAAGAATTTCGTGCTCTCCAACTTGGAGCGTCGCTCCAGGAGGTAGCCAGTTCCACCAAAGAGACGGGCAAAGGCCATGCAATTCCTCTGCCGAGCGGCCATCACCGTGACGCAGGGCGTTGCCCAGCTTTTGAAGGATGAGTAGGTCGTCGTCACAGCCGAACAGGTCCAGGGGCGCAGCCATAAGCGCTTGGAAATGCGCTTGAATGCTCTTGCTCTGCCCTGCGTCCCAAGGCGCTTTCTTGACCTTGTCGACAAGGCTTGGGGACGTTCTTTCGGCAACCTTGACGAGCATCCCGCGAAGCCCGCGCTCAAACATTGACTGAGTGGTCAGTAGGTAGCCTTCGATTGTGGCGTGGTGAAGAGCGGCAAAGTCGTCGTGAGCGAACTGATCTTCTATGGCCTCGCTCCGCTCGAGTTGATTCAGGCGTTCGTCCAGCGCCTGCAGCGATGGTCGGACCAACTCGTCTCGATACATCTCCAGCGCCACCATTTGATTGGTCGCATGGACCGCGTAATCCATCTCAGTCCAGCGCAGTTCTTCCAGCAGGTTGATCATTGGCTCCACTAGGTGAGTCGAAGCGAGAGTGATATAAATACTCGAGGTGCTAATCAAGGGTGCTCGTAGTCCTTACAACGTTGCAGTCGATCAACGCCGAAGTCAAACAGCTCTAAGCCCAGAAGAAGCTGGTGTAGAAGCGCGACGGCGAGCGATGCCCCCCGATCTGAGTAGTGGCCAGATTTAGAGTACGGTTTTGATTGACCCGGAGTCTATTGGCTGTGCGGGCACAACACCGACGGCTTTGCTACCGGCATGAGGTTTATTACGACGTGTCAGAGGCCGGAGCAAGAGGCCGCCACTCACAAGTGGCCGTAGTCTCGGTTAGAACAACCCCGCTGAATCCAGGTGGTGATGTTGGCCTGGCAGAGGTCGTAGTCCTCCCCATCCATTTTTTGGTCATTCCCGACTGCGGCGCCGACCACATCTTCTGCAGCACGTAACGCGGCTCGATACCCATGCGGGTATCAACCATCCACTCTTCCTCCCTGGCTTGGGTGTATTCCCACGGGCGTGCCGGGCGCTCCAAGGTTTCCTGGTGCAGATGGTGGTCCAGGTCGGACAAGGCGGTAGTGCGCTTCTAGGTGGGTAGCTCGATCTGGCGCGCAGCGAGCAGAACTTGCTTGGCCATCTTGTGCACGGCCGTTTCGTAGCAGTGCTCATCGCCCCCGCCCTGGTAGTGGGCGAAGTGCCAACGCTGGGTTTCGCCCTTCTTGGCCATCAGCTGCCGGCCGCACCCTGGGCAGTGGCAGCCGCAGGCCAGCCCACCACTCACGGCTGAAGGCGGGTAAGGATCGCGTCGCGCTCCCCGAAGGGTACTTGCAATCCCGCCGTACTCGCATCGCGCTTGGTTTGCCCAGCCATCGGATCTCCCTCTCCCTCGGCTGATTCTAAAGGGGAGGAGGGGCGTCGCTTGCATGGTTGGACCGGTGCTACGGAGCTGGCCGGTCTATTGCACTGAGGTAGGCCAAGGCACTGGCCGCACCGCGAACCTAGCGGTGCGCGTCCAGCGCAGGGGCCCGGTGTCGTATCATGTAGTGACCGCAGGATGCGGAGGGCAGAGGGGCCTACATGTCGGACGCAGTGAACACGCAAGCAGACGCCGAGATCCAGGACGGCGCCGACGCTTTCATCACCCGCTGGCAGGGGGTTGCAGCCTCCGAGCTGTCCACTTCCCAGTCCTTTCTGATCGAGCTGAGCCAACTGCTCGGCGTCGATACCCCGCACCCCACGCCCGAGCAGGACTACATGTTCGAGCGCCCGATCACCTTCGCCCACGGCGACGGCAGCAGCAGCGCCGGGCGCATCGACCTGTATCGCCGCGGCGCCTTCGTCCTCGAGTCCAAGAAGCTCAAGCAGGGCGCGCACACCAAGGGCTTCGACGACGCCATGCTGCGCGCCCGCAGCCAGGCCGAGGCCTATGCCCGTGCCTTGCCCGCCGCCGAAGGTCGCCCGCCGTTCGTGGTGGTGGTGGATGTCGGCCACCGCATTGAGCTGTACTCCGAGTTCAGCCGCTCCGGCGCCACCTACACTCCGTTCCCGGATCCGCGCAGCCACCGCATCGCGCTGGCCGACCTGCGCAAGCCCGAGATCCGCGACCGCCTGCGCCGTATCTGGCTCGACCCGCTCGGCCTCGACCCCAGCCGCGAATCCGCCCGCGTCACCCGCGAGATCGCCACCCGCCTGGCCAAGCTCGCCCGCAGCCTGGAGCAGACCGGGCACGATGCCGAAGCCGTCGCCCAGTTCCTGATGCGCTGCCTGTTCACCATGTTTGCCGAGGACGTGAAGCTGCTGCCGCACGACAGCTTCCGCGAACTGCTGACGCGCCATGCCGAGCAACCCGACATCGCCATGCGCATGCTCGCCCAGCTCTGGCGCGACATGGACAGCGGCGGCTTCTCCGCGGTGATCGCCGTCAACGTGCTGCGCTTCAACGGCAAGCTGTTCAAGCAGCCCGACACCCTGCCGCTGGACACCGCCCAACTCATCCTGCTGATCGAGGCCGCTCGCGCTGACTGGAAGCACGTCGAACCGGCCATCTTCGGCACCCTGCTGGAGCGGGCCCTCAGCCCCGGCGAGCGCCACAAACTCGGCGCCCACTACACCCCGCGCGCCTACGTCGAGCGGCTCGTGCTGCCGACCGTGATCGAACCGCTGCGCAAGGAGTGGGGCGAAGCCCAGGCCGCCGCGATGACCCTTGCCGCCGAGGACAAACCCGACGACGCGGTGAAGGAACTGCGGCGCTTCCACCACCGCCTGTGCACCGTGCGCGTGCTCGACCCCGCCTGCGGCAGCGGCAACTTTTTGTACGTCACCCTGGAACACCTCAAGCGACTGGAAGGCGAAGTGCTGCTGGCCCTGGACGAACTCGGCTACCGCCAGACCGGCCTCGCCCTGGACGGCGAACGCGCAGACGCCGCCGCCGGCGAGACCGTCGACCCTCACAACCTGCTCGGCATCGAACTCAACCCCCGCGCCGCCGCCATCGCCGAGGTCGTGCTGTGGATCGGCTACCTGCAATGGCACTTCCGCACCCGCGGCGACGTGCATCCCCCGCAACCGGTGATCCGCGACTTCCGCAACATCGAGAGCCGCGACGCCGTGCTGGCGTATGACAGCGTGGAGTTAGTGCTGGACGTGCACGGCACCCCGGTGACGCGCTGGGATGGCGAGACGATGAAGGTCTCCCCGGTGACCGGCGAGAAGGTGCCCGATGATACCGCCCGCAAGCCGGTGGAGCGTTACGTCAGCCCAAGGAAGGCGACGTGGCCAGAGGCGGATTTCGTGGTGGGGAATCCGCCATTTATTGGCTCGAAACGAATGCGGGACGTACTCGGCGATGGTTACGTCGATGCACTTCAAGAGGCGTGGCCCGAGGTGCCACAGTCCACTGACTTCGTTATGCGCTGGTGGCACTACGCCGCATTGCTCGCACGTAGCGGTGCCATCCGGAAATTTGGCTTTATTACGACCAACAGCCTGCGGCAAGCGTATGTCCGTCGCGCTGTTGAACCGCATCTCGATGGGGAGCCGCCGCTTTCGCTCGTTTTTGCGATTCCGGACCACCCGTGGGTGGATAGCGCCGACGGCGCTGCTGTCCGAATCGCAATGACGGTGGGTGAGGGCGGGCGCAGGAATGGCCGCCTCGTCACTGTCACGGACGAGCGAAACGAGGCAGTGGACGGCAGCGATGACCTTGTCGTGTCTCTCGCTCGCCAGCGCGGGCGGATCAATGCCGACCTCACGGTAGGCGTCGACGTGACACAGGCGCTGCCGCTGATGGCCAACACCGCCCTGTGTTCGGTAGGCATGAAGACGATTGGTTCCGCGTTCCAGATTGACCACGGCAGGGCTATTGAGCTTGGACTCGGAACGGTTGTTGGACTTGATGAACACATCCGTCCGTACATCAATGGCCGCGACCTCTCGCAAGTTCCACGCAACCTTTATGTCATCGACTTCTACGGTCTGGAAATGGAAGACGTGCGAGATCGGTTTCCTGCTGCATACCAATATTTATTGGAACGCGCGAAGCCGGAACGCGACCTCAATCGAAACGCAATCTTCCGCCAAAAATGGTGGGTGATCGGACATCCGCGTCAACAGTTCCGGACGGCAACAAAGGGGCTTTCTCGCTTCATCGCCACCCTGGAAACATCCAAACATCGGTTCTTCAGCTTTCTTTCGGTCGACATGACGCCGGACAGTTCGCTGGTAACTGTTGCGGATCAACGCGGCGAGACTCTTGGGGTGCTGGCAAGCCAAGTGCATGTTGTGTGGTCGCTCGCAACGGGTGGTCGCCTCGGAGTCGGCAATGACCCGCGCTACAACAAGTCGCGTTGCTTTGAGACCTACCCCTTCCCCAACCTCCACGTCGCCGACAAGCTCGGCGGCCCGATCGGCGTCGCCCTCGTCAACGAAAACGGCCGAGCAGGGAAATCGCAGACCTACGGCGAATACCCCTCAGACCGCATCCGTCACCTCGCCGAACAACTCGACGCCCACCGCAAGCGCCAGCAGGAGCAGCATTCCGGCCTGACCCTGACCGGCATGTACAACGTCCTCGAAAAACTGCGCAGCGGCGACGTCCTGACCACCAGAGAACGCACCATCCACGAACAAGGCCTCGTCTCCATCCTGCGCCAACTCCACGACGAACTCGACGAAGCCGTCCTAAGCGCCTACGGCTGGGGCGACCTGCTGCCTCTGCTGCGCACCGCCCACGCCAACGCCACACCCAGTGAGGACCAGACCCGCGACGACGCCAAACGCGCCTTCGACGAAACCGTCCTCGAACGCCTCGTTGCCCTCAACGCCCAACGCGCCGCCGACGAAGCGCGCGGCCAGATCCGCTGGCTCCGCCCCAAGTTCCAGAGCCCCGACCTCGCCCGCGAGCACGAACCAGAACAGGTCAGCCTTACCGCTGACACCGAACAGCGCGACCGATCCGACGACGATGAAGCCGCCGCCATCACCTTCCCGCCCGGCGTCAAACCCCAGCCGTGGCCGAAAGACGCCATCGAGCAAGTCCGCGCCGTCGCCGATGTCCTCGCCGGCAGCGCGGTACCGCTCTCAACTGATGAGATCGCTGCGAGGTTCACTGCGCGCGGCCCTTGGAAAAGACGTTTGCCGAAGCTACTGGAAATGCTGGTAGCGCTGGGGCGGGCCCAGGAGAGCGATGGGCGGTTTGCAGCCTGACCAGAAAAATAGAAACGGCATGGCACCTATCTCGGTGCTGCGAATATCTCGGCGTCACCGTGAGCCACCTGTTCTAGTTGAATATCGAAGCCAGGCCTCTACCGCCACCCGTATTGGCGAGCGAGGTCACCGGGAAGCCCTGTATATGTGAGATTCCTGAAGGAGTAGGACGTTCTGATAACCATGGTTGAGATCGGGAACTATCGGAAGCTCTTGGCTGCACGCATCGCTTTCGCGCCCGACAAAACAGTGCTCGTTGGCGCCAACAACAGCGGCAAGACCTCTGCGATGACTGCGCTGCATCGCTTCCTGGTCGATACTCGCGGGTTCTCCATCAATGACTTGTCGTTAGCACATTGGCAAGCCCTGAATGCGGAAGGGGAAGCTTGGGAGGCTGCCATAGCTGCGGACCTAGAGCTGCCTCGTCCCGGCATCTTGGACTTCCTTCCCCAGTTGGACGTGTGGCTCCAAGTCAAGAAAGGTGAGATGCACTACGTACAAAAGCTGCTACCAGCGCTAGATTGGAAAACAGCCCCCCTTGGTGTGCGGTTCCGCTTTGAACCCGAAAACGCGGTCAAGTTTCAGCAGGAATACATCGCGGCTCGAAGGAGGGCCGCTGACATCACCGTCGCGGCAGCCCAAGCCGTGGAAGGGAAAGAGCCCCCTCCGCAACTGGAGCTCTGGCCACTCAATCTCATTGATTTCTTGGAGCGGCGCCTTCGGACCTTCTTTAAAGTGAAGGCCTACTTGCTGGACCCTGAGAGAGTCGAAGAACCCAGTGACGGCGTTGCCCGCATGCAGGCTCTCGCCGATGACGCAGAGCCCGTTGAAGGAAACCCCTTGGATGGCCTGATTCAGATCGACGAGATCAGCGCCCAACGAGGCTTTGGGTCCACCAGCGGTCGTACGTCGCGCGAAGAAGTGGGTTCCGATGCACGAAATGCAGGCCGACTCTCGACCCAGCTCCGTTCCTACTACGACAGGCACCTGGACTGGCGTGACACGCCGGAGCTGACCGACATCAAGGCAATGGAAGCACTCGATAAGGCACGCAAGGCCTTCGATGAAAGGTTATCGGTAGCTTTTGACAAGGCGTTGATCGAACTCCAGAAGCTAGGATACCCAGGCATCTCCGACCCGAAGCTGAAGATTGCAACCAAGCTCAAACTACAGGATGGCTTGAGCCACGAGTCCTCCATTCAGTATGAGATACCCGCCGCGGCTGGGGAACACGTGCACCGCTTGCCCGAAGACTCGAATGGATTGGGCTACCAGAACTTGGTCTCCATGGTCTTCAACCTGATGAGCTATCGCGATGCGTGGATGCGCGTAGGCAAAGCCGGAACCGGCCACGATGTAAAACCAATTCCGCCGCTGCACCTAATGTTGGTTGAGGAGCCCGAGGCATATCTCCACGCTCAGGTACAGCAGGTATTCATCAGGCACGCCTATGGGGTGTTACGCAATGACCCAGCTTTGGGGAACTCAACTGATTTAAGTACGCAACTGGTAGTGAGTACCCACTCCAGCCACATCGCGCATGCCTGCGATTTTGCGGCGCTGCGTTACTTCAGACGGCTGCCTCCTACAAAGAATCGCAAAACGCCAGTCGCCTGCGTCATCAACCTCTCATCAGTATTCGGCAAGCCCGATCAAACGGAAAAATTCGTAGCACGCTACCTCAAAGCAACGCACTGTGATTTGTTCTTTGCCGATGCCGCTATATTCATAGAAGGAAGTGCTGAGCGCATTCTCGTACCCCACTTCGTAGAGCAAACTGATGTGTTCGAAGACTTGCGAACGCGCTACATCACGTGGCTTGAAGTGGGTGGCAGCCATGCACATCGGTTTAAGAGCCTGGTGGACACTCTTGGCTTGACTACCTTGATCATCACCGACTTGGACGCCAAGGATCCGGTGACCAACCTGGCCAGGACGCCGGAACTTGGCAAGGGACTGGAAGCACGCAATGAAACGCTGCGGTCCTGGGCACCCAAGCAGACCGATCTTGATACATTAATGAGGCTACAAGAGAAGGACAAAGCCTTCGTACAGCCCAATGGCTACGCTGTCCGGTCCGCGTATCAGACGGCAGAGAAGCTGAAAGTGGGGGCGACTGAGGTTGAGATCCATGCCAACACATTTGAAGACGCTTTGCTCTATAAGAATTTTGAGTTCTTCAAGGGTCGCAAGGCCGACGGCTTGGCCGGCAAGTTCCAGGCCATCGCCGATGCGGCCCAAAACGCCGATCAACTGACAACCTGTGTTGCAAAGGCTATCAAAGACGGGGACAAGGCAGAGTTTTCACTTGAGCTGTTATTCAGTGATGACATCGAGAAGCTTCGTGTACCTGCCTACATTGAGCATGGATTGTTATGGCTGGCTGATCAGCTCAAGCGCAAGGAAGCCGATCTGGCTCCGAAGGCGAACGGCGCATGACCAGCGAGGCCGCAGTATCGAACGATGAGCTCGATCTTCACGTTGACGAGGAGATCAAGCAGCACCTCGATCCAAAGGCTCCGAGAAGCTTCTTTCTTTTCGCGGGAGCTGGCTCAGGCAAGACACGCTCACTTGTTGGCGCCCTCGACTACCTCCGAGAGAAAGCGGGCGCACGCCTGAGAACGCGCGGACAAAAGGTTGCGGTCGTCACTTACACCAAGGCCGCGCGCGACGAGATCATCCGCCGGACGCAATTTGATCCGGTCATTGCCGTTTCTACGATCCACAGTTTCGCCTGGACATTGATTGCAGGATTCAATCACGATATCCGGGAATGGCTTCGCGCATCACTCAATGCGGACATTCTGGAACTTCAAGCCAAAGAGAACAAAGGACGTGCGGGTACGAAGGCATCCGCAGAACGAATCGCTGACATTGCTTCGAAGAGACGGCGATTGACAAGGCTCGATACCACGAAGACGTTCGTTTACAGCCCGGATAGTGACAATCAAGGAAGGGATTCCCTGAATCATGCGGAAGTGCTTCATCTTGCGGGCGACTTTTTAAAGTCAAAGCCCGTGCTTAGGGAAATTCTTCGCGATGGCTATCCCTACATACTGGTTGATGAGAGCCAGGATACAAACCGGCACATCATTGAGGCATTGTTCGTCTTTCAGGCGGCGCACAAGGACGAAGTCGTGGTGGGTCTTTTTGGTGACATGATGCAGCGTATCTACAGCGATGGTCAGCCGGGCTTGGGGGGAAGTCTGCCGTACGACTGGGCCACACCGACCAAACGATTAAACTTCAGGTGCCCGCGGCGGGTAATCGAGCTCATCAATAAGGTCCGCGAGGGCACGGATCAACAGACGCAGATCCCGTGTAGCAGCGCTGCCGAGGGACATGTGCGGATGTTCGTGCTCCCATCAAAGGGGATCGACAAGGCCGCGGCCGAGACAGCGATTTGCAGATATATGGCAGGGCTAACTGCTGACAAGAAATGGCACGATGAAGATTCGGTAAAGGTGCTTATCTTGGAGCATCGCATGGCAGCCCTTCGAATGGGCTTCGATGATCTATTGGCCGCCTTGTATCCAATAAGTCAATTTCGGACCTCACTGCTTGATGGGTCACTGCCCGCGGTCAACTTTTTCTCGAACCTAGTCTTGCCTCTTTGGGACGCAAAGAACGATAAGTTTGTCATCGCGCGGATCATGCGAGCTGTATCGCCCATGCTTAGCCCATCCGCGTTGAAGAATGCTCCGGACCAATTTGAACAGTTAGCCAAGGTACAAGCGGCTGTGGATGCGCTTTTGGAACTGCTCGGCGGCAACCCGTCGGTAACGTTTGGCGAAGTTCTTCACAATGTGGAAAAGACTGACCTATTTGTCATTCCTGATGCACTCAAGGTAGCACTTGCCGGTGCTGCCGCTCATGCGGCCGATGCTGAGGACGAACAGGAGCGCACCGAACGAGACAAGGCCATCGCTGACTTCTTGACCATACCATTTGCCCAAGTACGGGCCTATGCCAAGTACGTGGGTGGAAAAGCGCGCTTTGATACGCACCAAGGCGTGAAGGGGCTGGAATTCCCCCGGGTCATGGTTGTCATGGACGATCACGAAGCGCGCGGATTTCTGTTCAAGTACGAAAAGCTTTTCGGTGGCGCCGCTGACGACGGGCAAACTGCTTCAACTCGCCGACTGTTCTACGTCACCTGCAGTCGCGCAGAACGTTCGCTCGCTTTAGTCGCCTACGCTGAGAACCCCGGACGCGTCCGAGATCAGCTCCTCGCAAATGGCTGGTTCAAGCAGGAAGAGATATCGATTGGCGCGCCTTAAGACGGTGCATGTGAGCGCGTGAAGCCCGGTTGATGTTCACACAGTGGACGGCGGCAACGCTCTCTTTGCAGCACCTCTGCTTCGAAAGGTTCTCCACTACTTCAGTAGACGCGCAGCTGGATTGTCTTCCGCTGCGCCTGCCTGAAAATACCCAATCACGCTCGCCACCGACCGGTGCTCAGTCATTGCCATTACCGCCGGCAAGGGCACTCCTTGTTTGCCCGCCTCGGTGACGAAGCCTGACCTCAGACTATGGGCCCCAAAGTCCCCCACCAACCCCGCTAACGCACTCCGCCGCTTCACGATAGTGGCCACCGAGCCAGGGAGTAGGGCGGGACCTACGCGATTTTTCCAAATCCGCCTGAAGATCGCACCTTCAGTGATGCCTGCCGCCCCGAGCCAATCCGACAAGGCTTCAGCACTACGCCCCAGAATCGGCTTGTCCGGCGTCGAATCCGCTTTCACTCCGGTCTGCTGTGTCTTCGAGTATTCCAGCCGGTAGATGTAGCCGTCGTCACCGACCTTGCGCAGGTCGCGCAGGTCCGCAGCGGCGATCTCACTACGGCGGCGTCCACCACTGGCAAAGCCAAAGCAGAGTAGGGCACGGTCACGCAGTCCTTCCAAACTGTCATCACAAGTCACCAGCATGGCCTCGAGCTCTGGCCGCGTGATCGCGGTTTTCTTGGTTGGCCGCTCACCGCGTTTGACTGAGGCTCGTCGAGCGCGGCTCAACAGCGTCCTGACACTGGGCAGCTCACATGGGTTAGTCAGGCGCTTGAGCTTGTGGGCAGTGGACAGCACGGCCACGCGCTGAACTACCGTCGACAGCTTCAACGCCCCGACCTTGGCCTTGAGACCGGCGGCCACTAACGCTTGGTCAATCGTCGGCGGCAGTTCGCTGACCAAGCCGGTCTTGTTCTTGCGCTGGATGTGGTCGACTAGGAACTGGATCACCACGGCCTCGCTGACCGGCAGCGCCAGCTCGATGCCATAACGCCCCTGATGCCATCCGGCCCAATAGCGCAGGGCAGTGGCATAGCTGCGGGTGGTGTTCGCTGCGGCTGCCTCGGCGAGTAATTCACGCACAGCATCGGAGGCCTGCTGGGCCAGTTGCTCTGGCAAGACCAGATGAGTGGCGGTGGCCGGCAAGGTTGAAGTAGTAGAATTTTGGTTCATAGTATGTAATGTACGCTATGAGAATAGGCGCGTACTGACGATAATCATCACTTATCGTAAGTACGTAATCAACAGAGTAGGGCACCGATACAGGAGACGTCAGCATGGCCCGCGGCATCACCGAATCCGATGTTCACACCGCCGCCGACGCGCTGGTTGCCAATGGCGAACGCCCGACGGTAGAACGCATCCGCGCGCACTTGGGCACAGGATCACCCAACACCGTGACGCGGTGGCTGGACACTTGGTGGAAAAATCTGGGTCTTCGACTGCAGTCGAAGCGACCAGATTTGAAGGACGCGCCGGCGGTCCTAGCCGAGTTGGCCGGTCAATGGTGGGCGTTGGCATTGCAGCATGCCCGTGAATCGGTTTTGGAAGAGCTTGCCGGCGCCAGACAGTCGCTTGCGGCCGAGTATGACGAGCTGCGGGTGCAGCAGCAGAACTTCGCCGAGGAAGCTTCCGCGCTACATGCCCAGGCGACAGCCTCAGCCCAAACAGAACGCCTGGCGCTGACCCAAGTGACGGAGCTTCGGCAGCTCGTCGATCAACTTCAATCGCAGCTGACAGAGTCGACACAACAACGTGCTTCTGTGGATCAGCGGCTGGAGCAGCTGGATGTGGCAAAGCAGACCCTCGAGGCCCGGTTGCACGACGAGCGAGAACTGGCCAGATCTGAACGCGAGAGCCTGATGGAACACGCCAGATCTGTCGAAAATCGTGCTGCACGGGAAGTCGACCAAGCCCGTCAGCAGATCAAAGACCTACAGACCAAGTTGGCTTCTGCAGAGAAGCTTCGCGTTACAACCGAACAATCACTTGCCAGTGCTTTGAAGGCTGCCCAGAACGCAGCGGCGGTTTCCTCTAAAGAAGCGGACCGGCAACGGGCGAAGTCCGAGGTCCTGGAGGAACAACTGAGCAAAATTCCTGCTGCTATCGAGGCGGCGTTGCGTGGTAAACGTAAGCTGCCAGCCCCTAGGAAGGCGAAGGCAAAATAGTCAATGTCTACGTCTGTTGACTAGAATTCCTACGGCATCACGCTGAGCCGTCTAGCGTATTGCGTTTGACAACATACGCAAATTTCTACGTTCGGTCACAGGGTGACGGACTTATCTGCTTCCAAACCAGCAAGATCTACCTGCGCGCGACGAAATTGTCCGCAGTAGACAGCCGTCAAGGGGCCCAACGCCCCTGCGCCGGGGCATGGAGATGCACTAATCGACAGAACTCGGGGCGAGCGAGAGGCTAAGGATCTGCAGAAGGGGATCGCCGCGTCGCGTTGAGGATGCTTCGGTCCAAACGTCCGAGACCCCTAGTTGAGTTGGAAATCCAGCGGATGCGCGTGTTTTCTGTGTCACCCAGATGAAGGCCAACGTTGGCCCTCGAATCTCATTGATCCGCACCAAAGCCCAAATATTGTGGGCTCCGAGGCCGAGTAGCGACACCTCACCGCCGTCGGCTGCCTGACACGAAAAACACGCGATCAAGGCCCGTAGAAGGCCCTGGGCTACACTATGGAGGGGCCTTGAAAGGGCGCCTCTGGCCCGTTGCACATTGCCGGCCTGTCGTTTGGCGGACGCGGCGAGTAAGAACATCTACCTAATCGCGACGAAATTATCCGCGGTAGACAGCAGGTCGAGCAAAAAGTACATCTTTAGTTGGCGGAAAAGTACATCTCTAGTTGTCCCGTCAGACACGAACTAAAAAAACTGACATGAGATGAGATCCAAAGCCAGACCCAGCTGATCCGCCTATAAACCATTTCGCATAATGTATATTATGTTAAATATTGTCCGGACATGGCTGGCCCGCATCTTGCAGCCCCGATGGCTCTTGACACGGAGTCTGCAACATGCGTAATCGCAAACTAACCGGCCCATGGGCCGGTTTTTCGTTTAAGTCGGGCCGATTGGTGACGCCCGAGGGTCGCGAGCTGCTGCCGGAGGATCTGGCATGGCTTGGCCTTACCGCTGCGCTTGCCCAAGAGTACCGGCGACTGCTGGACCAAGAAAAGGAGCTCGCCAAGGGGGTGATCCGTCGATCAGCGGAACCATGCCCGGTTGTCCCATTGCTACCGGCGCTGAGGCGCTCCGGGCGCGTGTGAGGCGTTTCCCGTAGGGGCTTGGCCCCTACACCCCAAGTACCTGGTCGAGCTCGATCGGGACCGCCCGGAAACCCTTGCAGGCCAAAGGTTCTGAAAGTCGACTTTTTTATGGCCAGCTCAAAGTGTGCTTGTCGGAGGCGTGTAGCCACCGATGGTCTGAGCGGGATTCATAGGGAACACGTCAGCCCGAGCACCCGGCTTGAAGCTGACAACAGATCCACCCGTTCCAGAACTGCTAGAGCGCTGTGGATGCCCCGTAGGAGCCGTTTCCCGCTGCTGTGCACCCTCGCCCTTGCTCCGAGCTAGAAACGGCTCGTACTGGCCGTGACGAGCGATGGTGGCGCATGTATCAAAGTCAATCTCATAACGCGTGCCCTGCTCCGTCTTGCAGCCACAACTCAACTCGCGTGAGTTGCCCTGGGCATCAATGCCGGGACCAGCCACCATACAGAAAAGGCGCGGCGATTCACCGGGTACAGCTAAACCGTCATACGCGGGCGCGGACCAAGGTTGTGCAGGAACTCGCGGAGAGAACGACTCGACGTACTGCTGCGGCGTGCCCCTGTCACGTCGGCCTTCGCTACGGCCCGTCGTCGCCCCCTTCGCTGCCGCTCCGTCGGCTCCTATGTCCTTCGCTGCGGCCTTGCTCGATTGTGTGCCTGCCATGCGTTCGTCAATCCGTTCTTTCGCGAAGTAGGCAGAACCGAGGGTCCACACCACAAGAAGGCCCGCAGCCCAGTAATACCACGGCACGCGCTTTTCGCTGGTGTCGTACTTGGTCGAGGTGTAGAGCTTGAAAACCTTGGTCGGGTACTTACGGCGAGTATTGGTGAGCGGCGTGGCTTTATCAGGGTTCGACTCAAACCGGTCCCAGCGCTTCATGTGCACGAACGGCAGGCCGAAGCGACGGCGCACGTGGTAGTGCTCTTCGATCAGGTCATGCAAGAAGTCATCCATCTGCTTCTTTGGAGACTGGCAGATCATGATGAAGTCAATGCCGAAATGACGGTGCTTCGCCACACGCTCTACATGCCGAGGCAAGAACCGCCCGGCCGGCCGACGCGGAAACATGCCGCTTTCATAGGCCTCATCAACCAGAATGATCGCGTTCTCAAAAGGAGGGTTGATGCATTCGTTTGCCAGCCTCTGCATCTCAGCGCTCTCTAAAAACAGCTGAAATGCTTCCTCTCTCTCCTTCGCGCCACCGGCAGACAAGTACTGCTGCGAATCCTTAAATTCCGCGATGCGCCGCAAGTAGTCCGGGTGATCCGCCCACCCTTTCAATTCTTCCGGCGACAACGGAAGCGCATGCGCTGCTCCGTGGTTGAAGTCACGCACGTTGCAAACATACAACTCACGCACCGGATGCTTAGACGGATCTTCCGCATGCAGCTTGTCAGCCTTTGCCTTCATCTCCAATGCGCGTTCGATTGCCAGAACGGTTTTACCGTGTCCTGGCTGACCGGTGAATTGGTAATACATATCAGCCCCCTGCGTTGCCGATCATGGTTTGCAACTGCTCAATGCCAACAAGGAACGCTCTCATCCCGTACTTGGCTACACACGCGCTCAGAATCATGATGACGAAAATATCAATACCCATGGCGCCGATGAGCTGCGCCACCTCAGACGACAAGGCCGACGTATAGCCGCGAACAAAATCCTTGACCTCTGGCAACACCTGCACATAGGTGACCCACGTCAGGCCGAAAGCTGCCAACACGCGAGCGACGATAAAACCAGCGGCTGCTTTTAGAAGAGTGAGGACGTGACCGGCGTAGCCGACCAAAAGCGTTTTAGCTGTCTCCCACATTAGTCCTTCCCTCCCCAACCCATGAGAATTCCTAACGACATAAAGGCACCCAAGAAGAGAAGGCACGAACGTGCTACACCCAGAATCTGACACCATGACTCGGCGTCAACGGAAAAATCGCCGAATGACGTCGAGATGGCCTCAAAGGTCGGACACTGCGTCGGCATTCCTAGACCGCCCGTATCGATCATGGAAAGCCCTACCTTGACGGTCTTGTTGTAATCCTCCGGATCCGGATCGGAATCTCCCTCACCGCCACCGGGAAAGTCGCCGGCACCAGCACCATCACCGAAACGACCCTCTGCCTCACAGCGCGCCTGATACTGCTGCTGCGCAATTGCACACAAGACCGGGTCACCACCGGTACAAGTAAACCCACCTTCGCAAGTTCCGCCGCCTACGCTACCGAAGTCACCCTTACCGCCCTCCCCTTCGCCATCGCCCTTACCAGAGCCATCACCACTACCGCCATTGCCCTCGCCGTCTGAGCCGCCACCGGCAGCGCCGCTACCCTTGTCGCCGTAGTTGGAAACGTTATTGGTGATCTTAGAATTGTCGGTGTTGTTATTGATCGTGGTCGAAACAGTGCCCTCGCCCTTCTTCTCCCACTCGCCACCGTTCTTAGGCGGAACAGGTGGCAAGTTGACGGGCTTATCAACGGGAGATTTCGTCATCGCCTCGTTGCCGCTTGTTTTGGTCCCATGCTCATCAGCGTCCCAACAATACTTTTTGCCGGATGCACCAGACGCACAGTGTTTACCCTCTGGCGTCACGCACTGCGTCAACGTGCCCTGCGTTACGCAAACGTCAGGCTGCGGAGCATCGGGAGGGTTGGGCAGTGACTCGCATATAGCGCCGGTAGGGCGCAGCCGCTTAGCGTGCTTGATGATGCGATCTTGGTTGAAGAAGCTGAAATCAATGCTGTTCGGATTCAACGGGGCAACATCATCGGGTACGTACGCACAACCTTGCTGACAATACGACGGCCCCTGATAGCTGGCGTTCTGCAGCACCGCCCGTGATTCGCAACTACCTCTGTACTCGAACTGGCAAGAAGTTGAAGGTACTGCGCCTTCGGATGAGATGCAGACAGGCGTACTAGGGTTAACGAGAACTGAGGCTGCGAATACACCCTTTTTAAGTTCGGGAGGACCAACAGATTCACGACAATTGATTTCTACGCGAGGCCAATTGTTCGCAGTCACAGGGCCATACCTAGTCATGGTCCTGGCAATAGCGGCGTTACATAGCGCAAACGCTTCGCCGCGATCTACAGCACGCGCAGAGCTGATGCCCAACCAACCAAGCACGGCGATGACCAGCAGCACTACGACGCGGCGCACTGCGACAGTCACAAAAATACGCGCAAGCCAGTTCATACCTTTTCGAACGCCAGCCAGAGGGCGCCGAGGATTGCGATGATGACGAAATACCCGTCCATTTATCTCTCCCATGCAGAAAAGAAAAAGGGCCCACCCCGGCCCCTTGTCACGCGCTTTTCGATTACTTGGCGCGTTTGAGGTACATGAAGGCGACCAGCAGGAACACGATGCCGATAAGCACCTTCAGGATCGCGGAAACATCCGCACGGATGCCCGAAACCTCTGTCAGGGCCTCGGCACCCAGACCGTCCTGGGCGAACGCCAGACCAGTGAACAGGGTGCTACCAATGGCGGTAGCTGCCTTGCCATAAGCCCCCTTGATCTTGGGGCCGTAGGTGGAGCCGAACTTCTTCATTGCATTGCGATACTTCATGGGTGTCCCCCTCTGGGGTTGTGGTTGATGGACTTACGGTTTTGCGGCGTCGGCTGTTCGAACGAGCAACCGAAACCCCACGCCCAACACCCAAACCGCGGCGATCTTCCACGCGATGGCAAGACCATCGGCAGCCGACATGTACGGAACAAAACTGGGTGGAAGGGCGTAGTACGGATGGGCACACTCCGCCGTCTGAACGTCGTAGTCCTCTGCATTGCAGGCGATGTAGAGTGTGGGCCCAGACACGGTTATGCCCCCTTCTTTCGGCTAATCAGGCCATCAACAATGCCGCCGCAGAGAACGCCCACAAGGACGCCGAAGGCGAGCACTACAGCCGGATGCGTGGTGTAAAGAAGGGTCATCATTTTCAGGACGCCTTAACAGGCGGCGGAACCTTTTCGTCAATGGCAATCAGCTTGATGCCACGACCAATCTTCAACCGCTCGTATTCGTCGGTGACGAAGCTGGCCGGATCAAACGTGTACATGCCGGGCCGATACGGATGCTCACCGGCTTCAAGAGAAATCTTGAACGGCTTGGGAAAACCGCCATCGTTGTCGAGAATCGCTGCAACCTGCTCATTGAACTGCATGGCTGCACGCTCACCGCGAGCGGGGATCGACTTGGTCAACACTTTGTCCGAAAGAATTTGGATCTTCATAGCTCTATCACCTTCCACGCGATTGTCCGGCCGCCAAAAATGGTTACTCGCCACGGTGAGGGCCAGAATTCACCGGTGAGTTTGTCGAACCACCCGCCAAGCGCTTTGCGAATGTCGGCAGCAGCGCCGAGGATGTCGCGTGCAGAAACGGGTGCTCTCCAAAAGCGCAACTCGCGCTTGGATTCTTGATTCAGGCCACCGCAGCCATGCGTGCGAAAGCCTTTGGGAAAATGACCAGCCACGATGCTGGTGAACTTGCTTGCGTACTTGGCGAGATAGCCAACGGCGTTGCGCGCCTTTTCGATCTGGCTTGAACCATGCGGCCACCAGCCACGCTGATCGACCTTGCCGAAGTACATGCCCTGGGGAATCCAGATCAGGACGTGGTAATGGGGGATGCCGCGCTTGGTGAGTTCTCCCACCCAGAGGTAACGGAAAACTTGACCCGCAAACCGTTTGGCGCGGGATCGAGTGACATTGAAGTAGCGCCGCATCGCTCGCAGAAGGTCGCTAATGTCACGAGGGCCGCTATTGCTTCCGTCTCGGTAGGTGAGCGTAAGCATGTACCAAGCGCCCCGGAAGCCCGTTGCTTTCGATTCTTCATCGTGGAGTCTCGCGGACGTGATGACAGACTTTTTCAACCGCTGCGCCCGAGCCAGCAGAGGGTCTATTTCGATGGATACGCGACCGGTCTTGGGTGCGTCTGGACCACTTGTTTTATAAGGGACAAGCCCAAGGGCCAGCGCTTCGCGCTGGCCCTGTGGACTCAATGCGACCGGAGAGGCAGCGTAGTACTCAGCAAGCGACGCAGAGCCGCCGCGCTTGGACTTGTGGACCTGTTCCGACGCGCGCTCAGTGCGATGCTGCATGGCGCGCATGTGGCCTACAGACGCGTCGAACTCATCAAGCGCCGTGCGCGGCTTGTGTGCCGCCACGTTGGCATCAATGGTTGATCGCAGCCGCGTAAAGCACGGTTCGCACATGTCGCCGCGATGGATCTTTCTGGGACTGCCGCAGATGCCGCAGAAGGTGCCGTAATAGCGATAGGGTTCAGCGTCACCGGCCATAGCGGACCTCGTAGATCCGACACGCATTGGAATTGCCAGCTATGCAGGCGTTCTCAATATCAACCTTTTGATTCCACTCCTTGGTCGTGCCGTCAGCGATGAAGTACGCACAGGCAAGACCGATAACAATTCCGCAAACAAAGCCAGCGACGCCAGCACAGCCGAAGGTTTCCCAGAAGTCACCCATGGGTCACCTCAGCCTTCGAAACGGCAACGAGGCAAGCAGCGCGGTACGCGGAATCAACACGCGCATCCCGGCGACGGATCACCCAGCCAAACAAACGAGCAGTGCCGACGGAGAACAACACGACGGCGCAGAAAAGGCAGAGCGGAAGGATCACGGCACTCATTTGGAACCGCCGATGAGAGCGATCCGCTCATCAATGGCAGCTTCAACCTGGGCGACCTTGGCGGCATCGCCGAGACGCGCCCAGTGGCGGCGAACAGCGTACAGCTGGTGCAGCTTCAATCCGTCGAGTTGCATAGCGAACTCCCCTTCCCTCCCCTACCCGGTAGACCGGACACCCGGTGGGGGTGCACCGGGGCCGGTGTGTCTAGGTCGACTAAACACGGGAGGTTGTATAGTTCTGCGATACATCCATGTCAAGGAAAACTAAACATGCAAGACGTAAATAATTTGCTTGACAAAGTTCGCGAAACCTGCTCTATACCGTCGGACAACGCTTTGAGCAAAAAGCTTGGCGTAACGCGGGCACTGGTGAGTGGGTGGCGCGTAGGACGGTATTCGGTACCCGACGAGCGAATTGCGCAGCTTTGCGCTATGGCGAAACTCGACGGTCCTGAGTGGGTTGCACGGCTTCACGCGGAAAGAGCAGAAACCGCAGTGGAACGCGCACTGTGGTCAAAGATGCTGACCCGGCTTGCTGCAGCAGCGATTTTCGTTGCACCACTGACAGCATTGGCTGCTGAAAAACCCAATCAAAATCAGGTATTTACGCCTGAAAAATCGCCCGGTATGTATATTATGTAAATAACAGGCCAGCCTTATTGGCTATGCAGTCTCCAACTTCATGCCAAGCCGAAGGATCTGCGTTGATGATCCTGTGCACCTACTTCTTGCCCGGCCTCGCTCGGCAACGGCCATCTTGGATTCCTGGTTGGCTAGCCGTTTGGGGTTATCGCGCGCAGTAGCCATGCCGCTGGGAGCCAAATTCTCGCTAGATCTGGCACGCCTGGACCAGGCTTCTCCTCAGATCTCGCCAGTCCACAGCGCAGCAGTTCGTTGGCCGCCCGATATGGCGCTCTGGCGGCGGCAGCCAGCATGGACTTGACTGCCTTTCCAATAGATCCCACGGACTACACCGCGCTGATGTAGATCGTCGGCAACGACAGTAGCTGATCAGATCTCCGGCTGTGCGCATCAAAGTCGCCTCGTCACACGTTGCTCGTACCGTATGTTGCCGCTCATTGAACTCCGTATCGGACTACGGCGTCGCGGTAGCGTCTTCGGACTCGGAGCGAACCTCACTAATATAGTGACTCGTCACAATTATTAGAGCATGTGTCGCACACGGCTCCGATTGCAGCCGAACCCAAAGAACCGCCTCAACGTGGCCAGCTCTTTTGCTTTCTGGGCCGCTCGACCGCTGCAATAGCGTCGGCGGCCAGCGAATACAGCGCCTGCCAATCGCAGTTTCCACTGCATCTCGCCGGAAGACGGCTCGCACTCCAAACCGAATATTGCTATTGAGACGCGTTCGCAATAGGATCGCAGCCGTGCTTCTGCCGGCAGGCTGCCGCCGCCCTGCCCCTCTCTGCGTTTCTCGCCAAGGCCACCTTCTTGCTGCCTCGTCTCCTACGCGTGCGTTTTCCGCGTCATTCTGCCCTGTACGTCTGTCTTAGCGCTGCCTGCCTGAACGTGCAGGCGCAGTCCATAGAGAATGCCGCCTCCGGCCAGACTGCCAAGCAGGCAACCGAACTCGATACGGTTCAGGTCAAAGGCGAGCGGCTGGGGTTGGATCTCAACCTTGATGCCAGTGCCGGCGCCCTGGGCACCAAGCGGCTTTTGGATACCCCGTTCTCGGTAACCGTGGTGGTACAGGAAGACATTGAAAAGCGCGCCGCAACGACGTTGGGCGATGTCTTCATCAATGATCCGTCGGTGTATGCGGCGGAGCCTTCCGCCACCACCGCTTGGTGGGGTACGCAGATACGCGGTATCGGCGTAACCAACCACTATGTGGATGGCGTGCCGATGATGATGGAATGGGGTGGCGAGTATCCGCTTGAAGCGGTCGAATCGGTGCAGGCGCTGAAGGGCCTTGGTGGCTTCATGTACGGCTTCGGTTCGCCTGGCGGCATCATCAGCTACCGGACCAAGCGGCCTACCACCAGCCCGATGTTCGTCACCACGCTGGGCTGGCGCAATGACAGCGCCTGGTCCGCGCGCGTGGATGCCAGTACCCGTTTCAACGGGCCGGATTCGTTCGGCGTACGCGTCAATCTGGCCAAGGACGGTGGCGAAGCCTACAACGGCGCCGGGCTGGATCGTGAGGTGTTGGCGATAGCCGTGGAGCAGCCGATCGGCGACGCGCTGGTCTGGCATGCCGAAGTGCTGCGCGAAGACAACAAGCTCAAGCATGAACCGATCTACTTCTACTGGGACAGCTATGCGGGCGATCGCCTGCCACGCCCCACCTACGATTACGAGAACATTCGCGTACGCAATTCCTATTACCGCGCGAAGACCAGCAATGCCACCACTGGCCTGCAATGGCGTGTGAGTGAGGACTGGAACGTGGACTTCACTGTCGGTGGCAGCCGACGCGAACACTACTCGAACAAGATGTTCGGCAACCTGCTCAATGAAGCGGGCGATTACGAAGGCAGCGTTTACAACTTTGCTGCCGATCTGCGTAGCAGCGTCGCCCAGGTCCTGGTCAACGGCAGCGTCCAAACCGGCACGGTTCGACATGAACTGGTGTTCGGCGCTGCGATGCAACGCAGTTGGGACCGGTGGGGAAACGACTGGTACTGGAGCAATGATTTCTCGGGCAATCTGTACCGGCGCCAGGACTTCATCTCGCACCACGTTCCGGACTTCAGTTTCGCAGCGGTGAGTTCGGATGAGCGGCAGAAATCGGTGTTCGCCAGCGACACAGTGCACTTCGGTGAAAAATGGCAGGCGGTACTTGGTGCGCGCTACGTGGACTACGAACAGCGCGACAAGGACGGCGACCCGACGGTGGATTCACGATACGCAACCTCGGCACTTACCCCAACGCTTGCGTTGATCTACAAGCCGGTGGAAGCGGTATCGATCTACGGCAGCTACGTGGAGTCGCTGGAATCAGCGGGGCGCGTAGGCGTTGACAGTTCGCCACCTTATGCCAATGCCGGCCAGGTGCTGGACGCGACCATCAGCAAACAATACGAAATAGGCGCCAAGTACCAGAGCGGCAAGTTGGGCTTCACCACGGCCGCATTCCGCGTCGAACGTGGTGCGCAGATCGACCAATGGCGTGACGGCCAACGCTACCGGGTGCAGGACGGCCTCACTCTGTATCGCGGTGTTGAAGCGATTGCCAGCTATGGCGTAACGGAGAGTCTGGATATCGGCTTGGGTGGCTTGTGGTTGGATGCCAGCCTGGAGGATCTCTCGCCGGAGAACACCGCGCTGCGCGGCAATCGCCCGGCAGGTTCCGCGCCGCGAAACTACGTCGGCAACTTCGAGTACCGCCCTGCCCCGCTGCCAGGCTTCAGCCTGCATGGCACGGTCCGGTATTCCGGGGAGCAGTATTACGAAGATGCCAACCGCATCCTGATACCAGGGCGCACAATCACCGACCTCGGCTTCCAGTACCGCACCACGCTCGCCGGCCGCGATGCCACGCTCACGGGCAATCTCAACAACGTATTCAATCGTAGATATTGGAACCTGGACATGCTCGGCGAGGCACGGAACGCATCGTTGGGTCTGCGCATCAACTGGTAGCCCAGGACTCAAAGCCTGGGTTTGTCCGGGCTTCCGGTATTGTCCGCTTACAGCGGCGGTTTGCCGCCTATGGCGCCTGTCCTCGCCGACTAAAGTGTCTCGTCACTTTAATTGGCGAGAGATAAAGAAAGCCAAGCTCAGCGCAGTTGATCCAAGGCTTGGCGCAATGCGCTGACCTGGGCGCTTTCGGTTTGACTCCAATCGTTGTCCAGTCCCTGCAAGGCAGGGTTCTGGTAACGCATGGCGGACCGTTGCCGCGCCTTGGCCGAGGCATGCAGTTGCAGGCAGCCTGTCTGGAGGGCGACGCCGGCGATGTTCTGCGCGTTCAACCCTGCCCCGGCCATCAGTTGCAGGCGTGGTCCGGCTTGTTTGACCAGGTTGGCAAGCGTTGCGCTGCCTTCGGCGGCGCTGGCGTGGCCGCCGGAGCTGAGGATGCGTTTGATGCCCAGGTCGGCTATCTGCTCCAGCGCTGCAGGCAGGTCGCGTGCGGCGTCGAAGGCGCGATGGAAGGTAATGTCCAGTGGCCCGGCAACACGCACCAGTTCGCGGCACAGCGCTACGTCGATCTCGCCATCTGCAGTCAATGCTCCTATGACCACACCGTCGCAGCCCAACTGCCGGCAATGGGTAATGTCGCGCAGCATGATCTCCGTTTCCACCGGCCCGTAATGGAAGTCGCCCGGACGTGGGCGTATCAATACGTAGAGCGGAATCTGCAGGTGCTCGCGCGCCACCGCAATGCTGCCGGACGAAGGCGTGGTTCCACCCTGCTCAAGGTTCTCGAACAGCTCAATGCGGTTGGCGCCACCTTGTTGCGCGGCCAGCGCGGACATCGCCGAATTGCAGGCGATTTCCAGCAGATACGGCGAACTCATGCCTGCGTGCTCGTGTACACGGAGGCTGATTCAAGCAAGGCATCCTGTTTGCTGGTGTCGCATACCGCGTACACAAAGCCGCGATGCAGCGCATAGGCGCCAACTTCGCCATTGCGGTTCATTGCCAGGAAGCAGACCTGCAGGGTGCGGCTGGCCTCGGGTCGCTTGCGAACCACGCGCTGGATGGCTTCGCGGCAGGCTTCAGCCGGTGAGCGGCCTTGCCGCATCAGTTCAACCACCAGGAATGACGCCGCGTTGCGCATCATCTCTTCGCCCATGCCGGATGCGGTGGCGGCACCTACTTCGTTGTCCACGTACAGGCCGGCACCGATGATCGGGCTGTCGCCGACGCGGCCGTGCATCTTGAAGGCCATGCCACTGGTGGTGCAGGCACCGGCCATTTCGCCCTTGCCATCGATGGCGATCATGCCCAGCGTGTCGTGGTTGTCCTTGTCGCCGGGAATACCACGGCGTTCGGCATTGATCTGCGGTGCGTAGTGCTCGGTCTTCAGCCACTCGCGCCAGGCTTTTTCAGCTGCCGGCGTCAGCAGTTTCTGCCGCTCATGGCCCTGCTGTATCGCGAACTGCTGCGCGCCCTCGCCTACCAGCATGACGTGCGGCGTTTTCTCCATCACCGCGCGGGCGACGCTGATGGGATGCAGGATGTCGACGATTGCCGCAACCGAGCCGCAGCGGCCATCTCCCGACATGATGCTGGCATCCAGGCTCAGCACGCCGTCGCGGTCAGGATTGCCGCAATGGCCAACCGTGGAATTGCACAGCTCGCTCTCGGCCCAGCGTGCGCCGGCTTCCACCGCATCCAGTGCACTGCCGCCTGCGGCCAGTACTTTCCACGCCGCCTGGTTGGCACCCACGCCGAAATCCCAGGTAGACGCCACGCGCGCGCCGTTGGGTGCAGCGGGTGATGCGAGCAACCCGGGCGCCGTCGTACCCAATGCGCCAAGCAAGGCGGAGGTCTGCAGGAACTGTCGGCGGGTCGTCATCGCTGGAATCTCCTTGGTTGCGCTCAGCGCGTTGTGCGCTTGTCCACGTGCCAGGCCAGGGCACCCAATACTCCCAGCTCGCCATGCTCAACGCGCCAGACGGGAACATGTCTGAGTGCTGCCGACAGGCGGCCTTTGGCAAGGAAGCGTTGCTGGAAGCCGCCTGCGTGCAGCGGCCCGCTCAAATGGCCGGTGATGCCGCCGGTCAGATACACAGCACGCGCGCCAAAGGTTAGGGCCAGATCACCGGCCAGGCTGCCCAGCCAGGCGCAGAAGACATCCACGCTTTGGGTCGCAAGCACGTCGCTGCCGCTGCGCGCCGCATCCACCAGTTCGGCTGGTGTTTGCCACTGTGGCGTGCTGCCGCGCAGCTCGCACAATGCGCTGTACAGCGTGATCAGACCGGGGCCGGATAGAACCCGTTCGTTGTCGATGTGTTCGTAACGCTGCGACAGCAACCGCAATACATCGTGCTCCAAGGCGTTGGAGCCGGCCAATGCCGCGTGCCCGGCTTCGCTGGGCAGCACGGACGGGCTACCGCCCGGCAGGTAAACCGCAACACCCAAACCGGTGCCCGGCCCCAGCACTACGGCCGGTCCGGCAGCTTCCCGCCCGGGCTCGCCACAGATCAGGTGCAGCGAGTCGGCCTCAGCATGTGCCATGGCCTGGGCAACGGCGACGAAGTCGTTGATCAGCTCCAACGACTGCAGCCCCGAATCACGTTGGGTTGCCGCCAGCGATACCGGCCAGGCGAGATTGGTATTGAGCAGGTTGTCGCCATCCATCACGCCTGCAATTGCCACCACCGCGTGTGCAATCGGCGGCGCGTCCGTTTCGCGCGCCAGCCAATCGGCATAGTCACGCAGAATCGCGGCGAGGCTTGGATGCTCGGCACAGGCGTATTTGCGGAAACCGTTGACGCTCACACTGCCATCGGGCAGGAGCCGGGTCCAACCCAGGCGAGCGTAAGTGCCGCCGACATCGGCGCCGATGATGGTGCTTGTGGGGAGCGAACCTGCGACTGCATCGGTGCGGACTGCGTCTGACGACGCCGGGGTACTCATTTTTTTGCCCGCTTCTGCTGCATATCCGGGGAACGCTCGATTTGTGGTGGGCGCATGATGCGGGATCAAACGTGGCATTGAAAGCGGCTTCAAGTCAGGTGTCGCAGCACACGCCACGTCCACCAGCCAAAGGCGGTCATCGACAGCGAACCGGCCAGGTGCAGGCCAATGGTCAGCAGGCCCCAGCCAAGCTGTTGGCGCTGCAGCAGGTACACCACTTCAGCGGAGAACGTCGAAAACGTGGTCAGGCCACCCAGCAGTCCGGTGACCACAAACAGCCGCCATTGCGGTGACAACTCCGGCCGGCTGGCAAAAAAAGCCAGCGCCAGGCCAATCACGTAACCGCCCAGCAGATTGGCGGTGAGTGTGCCCAGCGGCACGCTGTTGTGCAGCGGGTTCAACCAAAGGCTCAATCCGTACCGCAACCAGGCACCGAGAGCTGCGCCAACGCCGATGGCCAGGAAGGAAAGCCACATGGGTTCAAGCTCCAGTTGCAGATTGGGCCGTGGCGGTCATTTGCGTTGCGCGCGTGCCTGTTCGCGGGCGGCGCGCAGGCGGTCGAGCTTGTCTTTGAGCTTGATTTCCAGGCCGCGATCCACAGGCTTGTAATAGACCTGTTCGCCCATGTCATCGGGGAACGCGGTCTGCTCCAGTGCGATACCGCCTTCGACATCGTGGTCGTACTGGTAGCCTTGGCCGTAACCCAGCGTTTTCATCAGGCGCGTGGGTGCATTGCGCAGATGCATTGGAACCGGCTGGGTGCCGTACTTGGCGATATCGGCACGCGCCGCATGCAGGGACATATACGCCGCATTGGACTTGGCGGTGCTGGCCAGATACACAACGAGGTTGGACAACGCGATATCGCCTTCCGGGGCGCCGATGCGGTCGTAGGCGTTCCAGACATTGATCGCCATTTCCAGCGCACGCGGGTCGGCCAGGCCAACGTCTTCCACCGCCATGATGGTCAGCCGGCGCAGCAGATAGGACGGATCGCAGCCGCCATCGAGCATGCGGGCCAGCCAGTAGATGGCACCGTCCGGGTTGGAGCTGCGCACCGATTTGTGCAGCGCCGAGATCTGGTCGTAGAACTGTTCACCGTTCTTGTCGAAACGACGGGTGCGGTCGGCCAGTACCTGCAGCAGTGTTTCCGGGGTGATTTCACCGCCCTCGCCCGCTGCCAGTTCGGCGGCGATTTCCAGCAGGGTCAATGCGCGGCGCACGTCGCCATCGGCGGCGCGGGCGATTTCCAGCAGCGACTCGGGCGAGACAGTAATTTCCTGTTCGCCCAGGCCGCGCTCTTTGTCGGCCAATGCACGCTGCAGCGCTTCGACCACATCTTCGGGCGAGACCGATTCCAGCACGTGCACGCGGCAGCGCGACAGCAGTGCCGAGTTCAGCTCGAACGAGGGGTTCTCGGTGGTGGCGCCGACAAAGATGATCGTGCCGCGCTCGATATGCGGCAGGAAGGCATCCTGCTGCGCCTTGTTGAAACGGTGCACTTCGTCCACGAACAACACCGTACGGCGGCCGTCGGCGAAGCGATGCGCGGCTTCGGCCAGCACCTGGCGCACGTCCGGCAGGCCGGACAGCACCGCAGATATCGCCTTGAACTCGGCATCGGCGTACTGCGCCAGCAGCAAGGCCAGCGTGGTCTTGCCACAGCCGGGCGGGCCCCACAGGATCATCGAATGCACACGCCCGGATTCAACCGCGCGGCGCAGCGCCGTGTTGGGTGCCAGCAGACGCTTCTGGCCGACCATTTCGTCCAGCGTACGCGGGCGCATGCGCTCGGCGAGCGGACGCATGCTGTCCCTGTCCGCTGTCAGCAGGTCGGCGGGAGCTTCATCGAGAAAGATATTTCGGGATCTGGCCACGCCTGCATTCTAACAGCGTGGCCGCCCTGCCCCGGCCTCGGCAGCCGGGCTTGGGTTCAGCGTTCGCCGACCACGTCGACGTCCTTGCCCGGCACGAAACGGAAGGTGCCGGCAGCGAAGCTGGGGTTCTTCTTCCAGCCGCTGAAGGTGATGATGGTGCGCTGGCCAACGGCATCCACCAGTTCCATCCGCGACAGGCCACCGCCGGAAAAGCCCAGCGCCGCCACATCAAAGCTGGCCTGGGTATCACGCTTGGGGGTGAGCGAGAGCCACTGCATGCCATCACGCGGCGCGGCTTCTTCGCTGATGTCGTATTGCTGTTCCAGCAGCGCCGGGTTGATCAGCGCGGTGAGCGGATTGTTCTGCTCCTCGTCGCCCTGCGGGCTGACCCGGGCTTGTTCCAGGTCCGGCTCGTACACCCACAACTTGCTGCCGTCAGCGATGATCAGCTGCGGATGCGGGCGGGTGTATTCCCAACGGAACTGGCGCGGCGCCGACAGCGCAACGCGGCCACTGGACGACTCCTTGACCCGGCCGCGCGAATCCACCACCTGCTGCGCGAACTGGCCATCGAGGCCGCGCAGGCCGTTGGTGAAGGCCTTCAGATCGTCGCGGGCGCCGGCATGGGCGTCCGCCGCAAGGCCGGCGCAAGCCAAGGCAGCAACAAGAACGGTATGGCGCAGGAATGCAGTCATGGCGGCTTGAAATAGTTGTGTCGGTGGTGAGGCAGAGTCTGCCTCTTTCAAACTGAATGGGCGGCAATCACTCGCTGAATGCCGCCCTTCCGTTCAGTGCTTTGGCGGCGGCGGTGCCAGGACGGTGCGGTCGCCATTGTGTTCCGGCGCGGTGACCACACCGGCCGCTTCCATTGCTTCGATCAGGCGGGCGGCGCGGTTGTAGCCGATCTTCAGGCGGCGCTGCACACCGGAGATGGAGGCACGGCGGGTTTCGGTGACGATGCGCAGCGCTTCGTCGTACAGCGGATCGGATTCGTCGCCAGCACTGGCACTGCTTTCCGGCAGGCCGTTGGCGCCGACCACGATGCCGTCGCCCATGGTCTGCACTTCGTCCAGTACGCCGGAAATGTAGTCGGTGGGGCCACTGGCTTTCAGATGCTCAACCACGCGATGCACTTCTTCATCGGAGACAAAGGCGCCGTGCACACGGTCCGGCATGGCCGTGCCCGGCGGCAGGTACAACATGTCGCCGTTGCCGAGCAGCGCTTCGGCACCGGACTGGTCAAGGATGGTGCGCGAATCGATCTTGGAACTCACCTGGAAGGCGATACGGGTAGGGATATTGGCCTTGATCAGGCCGGTGATCACGTCCACCGACGGTCGCTGCGTGGCCAGGATCAGATGGATGCCGGCCGCGCGTGCCTTCTGCGCCAGGCGCGCAATCAACTCTTCGACCTTCTTGCCGACGATCATCATCATGTCGGCGAATTCGTCGATGAAGATGACGATGAAGGGCAGCGGTTCCAGCGGACGCGGCGCCTCGCCCATTTCCGGGTTGGGCTTGAACAACGGGTCCATCAGCGGCTGGCCGGCGTCGATCGCGTCCTTCACCTTCTTGTTGAAGCCGGCCAGGTTGCGCACGCCCACCGCGCTCATCAGCTTGTAGCGGCGTTCCATTTCGGCCACGCACCAACGCAGGCCGTTGCCGGCCTCCTTCATGTCGGTGACCACCGGCGCCAGCAGATGCGGAATGCCCTGGTAGACACTGAGTTCCAGCATCTTCGGGTCGATCATCAGCATGCGCAGGTCTTTCGGGCTGGCCTTGTACAGCAGGCTCAGCACCATCGCGTTGACCGCGACGGACTTGCCCGAACCGGTGGTACCGGCAACCAGCAAGTGCGGCATGCGTGCCAGATCGGCCACGGTCGGGCGGCCGGCAATGTCCTTGCCCAGCGCCAGCGTCAGCGGGCTGGTGGACTTGTCGTATTCCTTGGAGCGCAGCAGCTCGGACAGGAAAATCATTTCGCGGGTGACGTTGGGGATTTCCAGGCCGATTACCGACTTGCCCGGAATCACGTCCACCACACGCACCGATTTGACCGACAGGCCGCGCGCGATGTCCTTGTCCAGCGAACTGATCTGGCTGACCTTGATGCCCGGCGCCGGCTCGATTTCGAAACGGGTGATCACCGGGCCCGGATACGCGCCGACAACCTGCGCATCGATGCGGAAATCCTTGAGCTTGAACTCGATCTGCCGCGACAGCGTTTCCAGCGTCTGTTCGTCATAGCCCTTGGGCTGCGGCTTGGGATCGTCCAGCAGCGCCAGCGGCGGGATGTCCGAGCCGTCGCCATTGACGCCCTGGAACATCGGGATCTGGGTCTCGCGCTTGGCGCGGTCGCTCTTCTCTATCACCGGTGCCGGGCGTGGCTCGATCTTCACCGGCTCGCGCTTGGCGCGTACCTCGGCGTCCACCTTGCGCACTTCCTCGCGCTCCTCGCGCAGCACCCGGGTCTGCTGCCACTCGTTGGCCTGCTCTTTCTTCTTGTTGAGCACCGGGCCCAGTGCCAGCACCCACTTGCCGATCTTCTCCATCACCGTAAACCACGACAGGCCGGTGGCCAGGGTGATCGAGGTGAGCAGCAGCACCAGCAGGAACAGGTTGCTGCCCACCGGCCCGAAACCGGTCTGCAGCGATTTGCCCACCAGCACGCCCAGGCCGCCGCCCGCACGGGCAACGTCACCCGGCGGCAGGCGCAGGTAGAGGAAACCGGTAGCACCGATCAGGAAGCCGACAATGCCGACCAGGCGCAACGCCGGGCCCAGATCGTCCTGGGCACGCTCATCATTCTTCTTCAGGCCGAACATGGCGATCCACGCCACCGCCGCCAGCATCAACGGGATCAGGTAGGCCACATAGCCGAACAGCTGGCGCAGCACATCGGCAATCCACGCGCCAACCTTGCCGCCCATGTTGTGCACGGGCGCAACCACCGAGCCCGACTGTGACCAGCCCGGATCGGTGGGGGAATAGGTGAACAGACTGGCCAGCAGGTACAGCAAGGCCGGCGCGATCGCGATCAACGCAAGGTCACGCCATAACTTCTGTCGACGCGGATTGTCTGCTGCAGCCGCCTGCTTGCGCGCATCAGCGGCAGCCTTGGGGCTCTTGTCGCGTTCCGGGACCTGTTTCGCCACCTTTGACCAGACCTTAAAAATGCACGGTTAGTGATTGATATTAAACGACAGATCGCCGGGTTTCACCCGCTTGCAGCGCATTGCGGTACGGCTGACAGACAGAAAACGTCAAAAAGCCGCCAGATCTGGCGGCGGCAATGCAGGAAACAGCAAAGGTGTATCCAACGGGCCGCGCATTTCCATTCACGTGCCTTGATTCACAGGGGTCAGACCGCCACTCTATTGGCTTGCCCGGACAGTTGCGGAATGTCGCGTTCGGGCCACCAATCCTGACTTTCGCGAGTATACATGAGCACTTCCAGCCTCCCGACCAAGCACACCCGCCTGTTGATCCTCGGCTCCGGCCCCGCCGGCTGGACCTCTGCCGTCTATGGCGCGCGCGCCAACCTGAAGCCGCTGGTGGTGACCGGCCTGCAGCAGGGCGGCCAGCTGATGACCACCACCGAGGTCGACAACTGGCCGGGCGATGCCCACGGCCTGATGGGTCCGGACCTGATGGCGCGCATGCAGGCGCATGCCGAGCGCTTCGACACCGAAGTGGTGTTCGACCATATCCATACCGCCGACCTGTCCAAGCGCCCGTTCACCCTGACCGGTGACAGTGCCCAGTACACCGCCGATGCGCTGATCATCGCCACCGGCGCCACCGCCAAGTACCTGGGCATTCCGTCCGAGGAAGCCTTCAAGGGCCGCGGCGTGTCGGCCTGCGCCACCTGTGACGGCTTCTTCTACAAGGACCAGGACGTGGTCGTGGTCGGCGGCGGCAATACCGCGGTCGAAGAGGCGCTGTACCTGTCCAACATCGCCCGCAAGGTCTACCTGGTCCACCGCCGCGACACGCTGAAGGCGGAAAAGATCATGCAGGACAAGCTGTTCGCCAAGGTCGCCGCCGGCAAGATCGAAACCGTCTGGCATCACCAGGTGGACGAAGTGCTGGGCAATGACGCTGGCGTCACCGGCGTGCGCGTGAAGTCCACCCTCGACGGCAGCACCCGCGATATCGAAGCGCACGGTTTCTTCGTCGCCATCGGCCACCAGCCCAACACCGAGCTGTTCACCGGTCAGCTGGCCATGAACAACGGTTACCTGGAAATCCGCTCCGGCCTGGGCGGCAACGCCACCATGACCTCGGTCGAAGGCGTATTCGCCGCCGGCGACGTGGCCGACCAGCACTACCGCCAGGCCATCACCTCGGCCGGCTTCGGCTGCATGGCTGCGCTGGACGCCGAACGCTTCCTGGACGAAAAGGGCGCCTGAGCGCCTGATGGCGAACTGACAAGGATTGTTGAATGTATCGCGTCGTCTTGATCGCAGCTGCCATGGCGGCTGCAAATGCAGCCGCGGCGGCGGAATCAGTTCCGCCGTCGCTGGCTCCTTCAGAGATGAATCCCATGGTTCGCAACCTATGCCTGTCCCAGGACATGGTTGCGGAGCTGGTGAAGCAGGATCCTGCCTTTGCCTATCTCGGCGGCAGCAAGCGTTCGCTGGCAACGATGCAACTTGTCCTGCAGTCGGCAGACCAGAATCTGCGTAAGGGACTCGACGAAATGCTGGCATCCGCCATTGGGGGTGACGTCAAAAGCAGGGAGACGCTTTCCCCTGCCCTCACCAGCTGCCTCGTTGCTGGCGTACGAATGGCTCCAGAACGCCGCCAACTGGCGTTGACCTGGCTGCAGGAAGATTCGATTGCTGGAAAATCCACCGCCACCGAGCAGTTGATGACACTGACGCTTTTGAAGGAAGTGGAAGGTGGAGGTAGTGCGGCAGCAACTTATTTCCAGCAGTTGCCGGGCAAGACACTCGATACCACCTCTCCGGACAGCGTCGGCATTGGGCTTTTTGCCATGCAGGATATTGCCGCCAACAGCATCATCAATGCGGCGATCCAGTCGTATTACACGCGCTCGCCTCAGCAATTGGCAGGCGTCCCTCAGCCAGCCGTGACGTACCGCTTTTGCAACAACAGCGTGGCCGCGGCGGCGGGACAAACTCGCGGCGTCCATCGTGTCGCGGCGTTTGCAAATGCACGCGTGCAGCAACTGCCGGAACCCGTCTGGAATTGCGATATGGCAGCAATCAAGGAGGAAGTGCGCACCATAAGGTGGGGGACCGACGCGCCCTCCAGCCCTGCGCCTAAATGAACGATGCCGGGCGGATACGCTAGGCTCGATTGATGACGCAACTCCGAGTCCTTTCCCATCTGCGAGACGTCGGTGCACCCGCCTGGGATGCCCTGCACGACGGCAGCAATCCCTTCATCAGCCATGCCTTCCTCAGTGGGCTTGAGCAGCATGGCTGTCTGCGTCCGGAATGGGGCTGGCAGGCCCAGCACCTCAGCCTGTGGCGTGACGACGTGCTTGTTGCTGCCGCACCCGGTTACCTGAAGCAGAACTCGCACGGCGAGTTCGTGTTCGACCACGCCTGGGCCAATGCCTACGCGCGCCATGGGCTGGAATACTTCCCCAAATGGCTGGGCGGCGTGCCCTACTCGCCGGTTACCGGGCCGCGCCTGCTGGCCCGCTGCGACACAGACCGCCAGGCCCTGCTGCAGGCCATCGTTGCGCATGTGCAGGACGATACACTGTCCTCGGCGCACATCAACTTCCATCTGGCGGACGAGAGCCCGCTGTTCGGCCCGCAATGGCTGCAACGCGACGATGTGCAGTTCCAGTGGCAGCGCCGTCCCGGCTGGAACAACTTCGACGATTTTCTTGCCGCAATGGACCACAAGCGGCGCAAGAACATCCGCCAGGAACGCGGCAAGGTCGCGCAGGCCGGCATCACTTTCGTGACGCGTCACGGTGACGAGGCCAGTGCCGACGAATTGCGGGCAATGCACGGCTTCTACCTGCAGACTTTCGCCGAGTATGGCAATGCACCCGCATTGACGCTGGCCTTCCTGCGCCACCTGGCGGCACAGATGCCGCGCCAGCTGGTGCTTTTCCTTGCCCTGCAGGACGGCGAACCCATCGCCGGCGCGCTGTGCCTGCGCGGCACCCATACGCTGTACGGGCGCTATTGGGGTGGCACTGCCCTGCCCGGCCTGCATTTCGAAACCTGTTACTACCAGGGCATTGATTACTGCCTGCGCGAGGGGCTGCAGCGCTTCGAGCCCGGAGCACAGGGTGAGCACAAACTGGCGCGCGGCTTCCTGCCAACCCGGGTGCAAAGCCATCATTGGCTTGCGCATCCACAGTTCCGCGAGGCCGCACGCGACTGGTGTCGCCGTGAGCGCGAAGATCTTGCCCGCTACGAAGCCGATCTGCTGCGCCATTCGCCGTTCAAACAGGAAGATCCATCGCAATGAGCAACAAAGGCCCGTTCCTGCTGGATACCGCCAGCGATGCGCCCTTCCCTCCTGCGGAGCTGGCACTGACGGACCCGGATGGCCTGCTTGCCATCGGCGGCGACCTGAGCCCGGTACGGCTGCTCAATGCCTATGCCGGCGGCATCTTCCCCTGGTTCTCCGAAGGCCAGCCGCTGTTGTGGTGGTCGCCGGACCCGCGCATGGTGTTCCGCACCGATCAGGTACACCTGTCCTCGCGGTTCCGCCGCAGCCTGCGCAACAGCGATTGGAAGATCCGCGCCGATACCGCCTTCGCCGAGGTCATGCAGGCCTGCGCGCAGGCACCACGGCCCGGCCAGGACGGCACCTGGATAACCGATGCCATGCTTGCCGCCTACGTGCAATTGCACCAGCTGGGTTACGCGCACTCGGTGGAAGTATTTGATGACGAGGAACTGGTTGGCGGCATTTACGGCGTGGCCATTGGTCAGATGTTTTTCGGCGAAAGCATGTTCAGTGGCCGCAGCGGCGGTTCCAAGGTGGCGCTCGCTGCGCTGACGCGCACCTTGGCGGACTGGGGCTGGCCGTTGCTGGACGCACAGGTTGAGAACCCGCATCTGCTGCGGATGGGCGCCGACCACCTGCCGCGCGCCGAGTTTCTTCCTGCCGTGCGTGAGTTGGTGCACCGACCGGGCGAAGTCGGCTGCTGGACAGGCAGATTTGGCGAGCTGGCGGCCTGCGCGCTCGCCTGAATACCGGTGCTTAACGCAAACTTTGCATCCTGCGCCGCAAAGGCGTAAAATTCCCGCCCTTAGGCCTATTGGCCGTCCGCAGAACCGCACAGGACTACATGTCGAAAGACGACTCCATCGAGTTCGAAGGCACCGTCAGCGAGACGTTGCCGAACACCACTTTCCGCGTTCGCTTGGAAAATGGGCATGAAATCATCGCCCACATCTCCGGCCGCATGCGCAAGAACTACATCCGCATCCTGACCGGTGACCGCGTCAAGGTTGAGATGACGCCGTACGACCTGACCAAGGGCCGTATCACCTACCGCATGAAATAATGCGGTAAGTAGCGCGTTACCCGAAAGCCAGCCCTCGCGCTGGCTTTTTCGCGTGGCCGAAGCTTCACCTGTAGTGCCGAGCCATGCTCGGCAGAGGCGTTACCGGTAGAGCCAATGCCGAGCATGGCTC